>CAMIWE010000014.1 GCA_946402335.1 uncultured Lachnoclostridium sp. | reverse complement strand
CGGGCTTAAGTTTTAAGTGTTACATGACCGGAACGAATTCCTCTTCCGGTTCTTCCTCGAGTTCCGGTCCGGCTCCGCAGATCTGCAGCTCCTGACCGCGCTCGTAATAGTACACGTTCTCGGAAAGAAGATCTTCCGGCGGTACCTGGGTCATGTTGACTTCATGCACCATTCTTCTGAGGGCATCGACATCCTTACCGAGACCGGCAGGAACGCAAATACACTCATGACGGCTCGAAGGCAACAGGTAGAAGTCATCCGAATGCAGCGCATCGCAGATCTTATCAAGCACATCGTTGTACATGATGACCGCAGCACCGTCGCACTTCGTCCGGTTCGTTACCACGTACATCGGGAGTTCCGCAGCACCGAATTCTGCCTCGAACTGTTCTTCCGGGATTCCGATCAGATCCGAGAGAACCTTGCTCATGGATGCCACCTCTGCAGGATTCTCCTTCAGGGTGTTGGCCATGGCTGCGGCATCCAGTTCATCGAGTGTGCAGCCCATGCTTGCCATATGCTCATTCGTGATGGTGATACGGCTTACATGTCCCTCAACCAGATCGTCAACTGCGATGTAATAGATCTTGGCCATGTCGAGGAACGGCTTGAACGGCTTATCCTCAAGGAACCGGTCATTGCCGTCCCGGATGACCAGCGAGCACTGAAGATGCTCTCTCCAGTTCGACATCGCATCCATTGCCTTTCTTGCGATGCCAAGCTTGTCTGAGTCCAGGTAGGCCTGGGTGATACACTCCTTTACCTGGCTGAAGATCCTCTTCTCTGCCGCCTCATAGTCCACGGCGTCCTTGTAATCCGACCAGTAATCGTCGATCCGCAGGGACGGAGCCACTTCATTGCTCGGATCCCGGACCACCAAGCAGTTCTTCACGGTATTGCTGCTCTTCGTGACTTCCTGCCTGCGGAGTTCATAATCCGGGAAGTCTTCATGAATCTGTTCTTCCAGCTTGCGGAAGAATTCTTCTTTTGTCAGTTTCTGTTCTGGCATAACATCTTCCTCCATTTCTCATGATACTGTTTCATGCGCTCTGCTGAGTGCTTTGCGATTGCCGCCTTTTCCCTGGCATCGTGTTCCTTGCTCACGAGTTCGACAATCACCTTGGGTTCTCTGGTACTGTTTTTGTCCAGCATTGTTTTTACCTCCTTGGTTTGGTTTTATGAAAAACGGTCAAAGACACATGACCGGTTCTTCCGTGACTGTTTCGGTTTCTTCCTCCGCTATGACTTCATCTGGGTCCGCGCTCTTTCTCGCATAGGGATTGACATCTGTTTTTCCTTCTTTCCTCGCCCTAGCCAAATCAACGAGCTCGTCCAACGTGTAACCCATCTCTTTCTTGTAATCCCGCTGATGGAATTCCTTGAACGCATCTCTGGATTTGATCCTCATCTCAGACTGATCAAGGACTGCACGCTTCTTCTGGTACTCCGCCTGAACGGTCTCCGTCATCTTCGAAAGCATCGCATCACCGACCTGAAAGATTTCCGCAGCCATCGTTTCCCCGACTTCGTTCTGCCAGCGCCGGAGCGGAAAAACGAGTTTGGGTTCCGTCTCTCCCTTGTCCTGCCGCAGAAGGATGCTTTCTATCCGGAACATCCCGCCGATGTCCACATGGGCAAATCCGACGAGCGTGCTCTTCTCCCGAAGCACCGGTGTCACCCCCGCGGAGAACGAGATCTCTTTCGGCAGATCATACTCCCGCATCCCGTTCTGCTTTGACTGATAGGTCTCGAGGACCTTCTCCTGCAAGAACTTCCGTCCCTCGGCTGTGACGGGGTGAAACAGATCCTGCCAAGTACCGTTTTTCCGCATCTGCTGCGGCATGGCGATGAACATCCCTTTCTCTGATTCCATGATCCGGATTGGATACACCTTGAGGTCTCCGATCTCAATCCTCGCTACACCGCGTACCCGTCCGCTCTTCTGCGGGTAGGTAAACACTTTAAGTTTTTCCATCCTGTCTCCTTTCCGACTTTTGGACATAATGTCCAAAAGTTACAGTCAACTTTTTTGACTTCCCGTTCCGGACGATTCCCGATTTCATTCCCGCTCCCATTCTCATTCCGTTCGTGTTTTCACTTTTGGACATAATGTCCAGAAGTTGGTTCCGATAGGATTTGGAATGAAAACGGGAATGAAATGGGGTGTGAAATCAGGAACCGTCCGCGGTAGCAGTGTTACGGTTTTCAGTTTTAAGATCTATCAGTCTTATCTACTGAGTCCTTAATGCCTTTAGTATTATTCTTTCTGATGATGTGATTTCCGATGAATCGGCTTCCGTGTGCTCGGTTTCCGATGTATCGATTTCCGATAGCTCGGTTTCCGATGCATCGGTTTTCGATGTATCGGATTCCCATGCATCGGATTCCCATCGATCGGTTCCCGATGCATCGTTAGTCTGTCCATCGGCTACTGCAGGGATTTGGTTACAGCCCCGTCCTTGTTATAGTAAAAGATGCTGTCCCCGGGCTGCGGTTCATCCAGCAGCTCATACTCGGTCCGAAACGCCGTTCCGGTCGAATAGATGTGCTGCTTAATATATCCTGCCCTCTTCAGTTCCTTCCATGCCGATTCGAATGCGCAGTAGCCTTCGATTACCATCCCCTGAAAATCACTCTTCAGCCAGGATTTCTCCGGCATCGTGATATAGGACTGGATCAGCATGTAGAGCCCCTTTGCCTTTAGTGAAAGCTCCTTGTTTCTTGTAACGGAATTCTGCACAACGGTAAATCCTTTCTTGCTTCGAAATACACCATCACTCATCTGCCTGCTCCTTCCACTGCCGTAACAGTTCGAGTATTACCTGCTCCATATAGGCAGGACTTGCATTATGAGAAAAGAACTGCCGGATTTTCCTGATTGGGATGCTGCCGCGTTTCCCCGTTGCTCCCGATGACTGTAAGATATCTTCCATGCTTTGTGAGTCGAGAGTTCCGCTTCTGCTTGCGTTACGGAGTTGTTCTGCCATTGCTACCGTCAGCCTCGTCTCTGTGCCCTGTAGGACGTCACAGAGGCATTCCTGCTCCTCTTTGGAAAGTCCTGCCAGGGAAAACCCCTGGGTAACGCCGATTTTCCCCTGATCCACCATGGAAAGGAGTCCCCCGGAAAGGGATGCCAGTGAAATATAGCGCTGTACCGTCTTGGCTCCTTCTCCAGTTGCTCCTCCCATCTCTTCGAGGGTGTTTCCGCCGTTTCTGCCTTGATGCTTCAGCGCCTCAAACTTCATGGCGTAAGCCTTGGCCTTTTCGCTCGGCAGCAGTTTCTCACGCTGGATGTTCGCATCCACCATGGAAACGACGGCATCATCGTCCGACAGCTCTTTTATAATCGCCGGAACCGTCTTCATGCCAAGGATACGGCAGGCAAAGGTCCTGCGATGCCCGGACACAAGCTCGTACCCACCGGCTTCCCTCGGACGAACCAGTACCGGTACAAGCACGCCCTGCTCGCGGATACTGTCTGCGAGTTCCGCCATCTTTGTGTCATTGCTCACCTGGAACGGATGGCTGGGAAAGCTGTGAATGTCGGCGATTGCAATCTCCACAATCTGGTTTTCGCTGCCAAGTAGTTCAACGGAATTTCCCGTAAACAGATCATCTACCTTGGGGAGTTTTACATTCATAATTGGTTTAGACATCGTGTTCCACCTCCTTCACCAGTGCTCTGTATGCCTTAGCGGCTTTCGAATTAGGTGCATGCAGGAAGATGCTCTTCCCCAGGCCACCAGCCTCTGCCATCCGGATGGAACGCGGTATTGCTGTCATATAAACACGGATATCTGATCCATATGTGTTACTCACCATCTGGGCAATCTCCCGGTTGTAATTTGTCCGCTCATCCATCATGGTAAGGAGAATCCCCTCTACCTGAATCTTCGGATTAATATACTTCCGTACACGGTTCACAGTCTTCAACAACTGGACAAGCCCTCTTGCTGACGGATACTCGGCAAGCGTCGGAATAATGGCGCAGTCTGATGCTGCAAGGGCGTTGATTGTTATCATTCCCAAGGACGGCATTCCATCTATGATGATGTAGTCATAATTACTACGCTGCTGGTCCACGTACTGCTTCAGGATCCGTTCACGGTTCATCGTATTCACAAGCGTTACTTCCATGCTGGCAAGATCAATATTTGCCGGAAGCAAGTGAACATCCTCAACCGTATGAAGGATTGCTTCTGAATCAGATATCGGCTCCTCGTTGATAACCTTTGTCAATACCGTGGCAATGCTTTCTTCGAGTTCGTCAGGCTCTGCAATACCGAGCATCATGCTGCCGGTTCCCTGCGGATCCGCATCGATGAAAAGGACCTTATGCTTCTTCCGCGCCAAGCCCACTGCAAGCTGTGTTGCCGTAGCTGACTTTCCCACCCCTCCTTTTTGTGAAATGACGGAAAGTACTCTGCATCTTTTTGTTTTCTCCATAGTTGTTTTCTCCATTTCTCAGTGTTTTTACATCAGCGTACATACGGTAATACTTCTCTGTGTCCCTGTTCGAATACATCCCGGACATGCTTAGTATTGTTATCTCGTTGTTATGCTCCATCCGTAGAATCGTGCGTCTAAACTGCTGGAGTTCTTCCGGGGTGCCCATCATTCTTACTTTAATCACAATAAAACCTCCTTATCATTTTTGAAAAATACATAGTCTTATGTATGAGTTTGTGGTATACTGTTCCCAGTAACTTTTTTACGGAGGTGCAAATACCCATGAGTGATGCCCAATCGACTTCCCATACACCAATGACCGAGGCTCGTAGACGAGCCAACAAAAAATACAATGCACGTTTTGTCGAGTTAAAAGTTCGTCTCACACGAGAGGAACGCGCCACCGTCAAAGCTCATGCCGAGCAAATGGGCGAAAGCGTTTCAACTTTCATTCATCGAGCAATTGATGAAGCTATGGTTCGCGACCAAGAATAGTTTTATAAAAGAAAAACCGGTGAAGTATGGATACATAATTCCACACTTCACCGGGCGGTTCTTAACAATCCCTGGTTGTGTACTTATAAAAAACTTCTTAGAACAGGCTCAATCTTTACTCTTAGTTCCAATTCTAGTGGTCTAAAACTGGTCTAAATCACCTTTTTGCAATATCCGAGAACTTTGAAAATTCCTTGAAAAACCTAGGTTTCTAACATGTTGCTGACAAACCAGTTAGATATTGCCCCAGCAAATGAATAGTACTCTTATCATACTCTTATCGTACTCTCCTCATAGAGACCGGAATATATCAGGATAATAGATAAAAAATGCCCTTTTTTTGTGGTTTTTACTGGTCTAAAACTGGTCTAAAACTGGTTTCACAATCTCGTGAACCCTTAGTAGAATAAGGCTTTTCAGAAAAAAGTGAATATCTTGCCGTGGCAGATGAAAAGTACCTTTATCATTTTTCGTATCCTTTACACTTCAGAAATTTTTTCAATCGTAGTTTTGCTCATATATTTCATATCTCATCAGTATTCGTAGGATTGATTTACTTTCCTAAGTGCAGCCACATAATCGCAACCTTTTTCTTTCACGTCTTCCGGATTTATCGGATAATGGACATTGTAAAGAACCCCTTTATCTCCAAACATATCCTCCATATAATCCTTCTCTATATGCCCGCCTACGACTTCAAGGCAGATCATAACATGATCATCACCCGGTACAATTTCTTTCTCCCACAAATACCTGCACTCAAGGTTCATGAAACATTCAGCGACCATCGGTGCTTCTACCCATGAAGCTTTCTCCGCAGTAAGCCCTGACGAAGTTATCTCATCCGCCTCGAACTGATTGTTCTGTATTGTCTTCATGCAGGCTTCGTATAAATCAGATGACATGAAATTCAGCACTGCTACCTTCTTTTCATTTAAGCTTTGGTAAAGATGTCCTCTCTTATTCACGCTGCATAGAATCACGTAATACCCGCCTCCATGATTCGCACTCGTAAACCCTGCCCATGACTGCATCGTAGCATTTGGCTGTCCATTAGATTTATAGGTTGTGACAAGAAACATCGGTGTCGGTATTCCCATTATAAATTCTTTCCAATCAAATCCGAAGTTTTTTGCAAATTCTCCGTATGTCCCACTCATAGATTCAGGCATTTCTTTGTATTGGTATTTCATCTTTTTCCTTCCCTCCTTACAAAAGCCAACATAAGAATCCTGCCGTGGCAAACGAAAAGCACCCGGAGGCGACCCGGGCACGAGTGGTCTCTGGGAAACTACACCGTTCCACTCCGCGAACTCCCGAAGTTTCTTCCAAAGCGCCTTTTCCAGTGCCTTTGTCACCCGCACTCCCGGCTCCCACCACAGTTCCTTTACCTCAAGAACACCGGCCTTCCGGTCCGGAACGCTCCGATCAGCCCCTGCTTCAAAAAGATAAACTGCGCCGCCTGTTGTTTTGAAATTGTTATCATGTTTTCTATCCTTTATCTATGGCGATGCACCGGCCCGATCCGCCTCACTCGATATGCTTTAGCGTATACGCACCTTCTTCGTACCCGTATCCGTCCCCTGCGTCGTCATACAGTTCATAACCGGCCCCCGCGCCGAACCGGCGGAAGGTAAACCCGTCATTCTGCTCTTGTGTGGAAAGCGCCGGCAAACGCATCGGAATGATGCTTCCGGCCTTCACAAAAAGCGGGATCCGTTCTATTCCGGCCTCCACGACCGCGGTACAGCCACCCGGGTATTTCTGCCCGGTTGTAAAGTCATACCAGTCGCACCCTTTCGGGAAGTACACTTCCCTTGTCTTCGAAACGTCCCCAAGGACCGCTCCGTCCTCGTCGTAGTACATCGGGGTTACCACGGGGCATACCATCATCGATTCTCCGAACAGGAACTGGTCGGTAATCTCCCACGTATTCCTGTCTTCCGCGTAGTCAAATGCGAGGAACCGGATGAGCGAACGGTCTTCAAGCCACACCTTTCCCGCCTCGGAATAGATGTAAGGCATCAGACTATAGCGGAGCCGGTTGGCGGCAATCATCGCATCGTAAAACATTCCTCCGAAGCTCCACAGTTCTCTCTCGCAGTCCGTGCCGTGCGCACGGAACATCGGCAGAAATGCCGCGTATTGATACCATCTTGTATATAATTCGCAATAGGCGGGGTCCTCGGTCGTCCGGTCGTAATGCCCGTCCCAGTACCAGTGAATTCCCTTTTTCACGAAAAATGCGCCGACATCCGTCGTCCAGTACGGAAGCCCGGAAGCGCAGAAATGCAGCCCGATCGGAATCTGGTCACGGAACGTTTTCCAGCTTGCCGCCGTGTCTCCGGACCACATGATTGTGCCGTAACGCTGCTGTCCGGTATAAGCGCTCCTTGTCAGGTTGCAGACACGCTTTTCGGGTACGCGTCCGCCTTTTCCGTCAGTCTCACACTCCGTCATCGCCGCGCGCTGCCCTTCATAAATTCCCATCGCATGGAAAAGCGGAAAAGCATTTGCATATTCATAAGGCATCCGAAGTCCTGCTTCGCTGCAGTATTCGCGGTACAGATCTCCTTCCTCCGGCCGAAGCACATGATTCCATTCCGGAGTAAACGGTTCACTGCTGTCACACCACCAGGCATCGGTCCCGTACGCAAAATGCGTCCGTTTAAGCTGCGAAAAATATAACTCTCTCGCCTCTTTTTGAAAGGCGTTATATACGTCGCTCGCCGGCAGGAACAGTTTCTTCTCTGCAAATTCTTTATGATCCGGGGTGCCTTCCGCCATAGTCGGCCAGATGGATACCATATAGTGCACATTCGAATCATGCAGCTTCGAAATCATGCCGGCCGGATCCGGGTAGCGCTTCTCATCATAGGATTTCTGTCCCCATTGATTATCGGGCCACGTGAGCCAGTCCTGCACGATACAGTCCATTCCAATCCCGAGCTCTCTTGCCCTGGCGACCGTACTAAGGATATCCTCCTGCGTTTCGTAGCGTTCCTTCGACTGGACAAATCCGTATGCCCACTTCGGAAGCATGGCCGCTTTGCCGGTAAGGAACCGGTAGCCGGCGGTCACTTCATTCATGCTTCCCGCAATGAAATAATAGTTCAGCTCACAATCCGCCTCGATGTAGAGATACGCCCCGCTTTGATCGTCATGAAACACAAACGGGCTGTATGTGTCGGCAAGAATACCGTATCCTGCCGTTGAAACGAACATCGGAACGGCGATCTTCCGGTTCGCCTGGTGTCCGTATATCGTGCGGCCACGCAAGGATGCGAATCCCTTTTCCTGCTGCCCGAGTCCGTAAAGCGCTTCATCGCCCGGCGTAAAATGCAACCGGATATGAAAGCTCTTTCCTGTCGGAATCTTGACCGGATCTTCAAGTACTTCCTTCTTCCCGTCCGCCGTATCGATTATCCTGGTCTTCTGCGGAATATCGGCCAAGCGGAACGTTTCAAACTGCTCAAACTCTTTGGGGTCGCGGGAACGTTCCGAAAAAAGCCTGTTCCCATCCGGGTGAAAGAAGGACACCGCTCCGCTTTTTCGTAACACGCGGACCGTAACGCCCGGAAGCGTCAGGACAATCTCCTGTTCGTTTTCTTCAAAAGTCCACTCTCCGAAAGACTGTCCGCACACAACGCCCGGTCTTTCCGCCCCGGAGGGTGCTTCATCAAGCGTATAAATCACCCGGACAATCCTTTCCGACTTCGGGCATAACACAAGCGTTCCGAAATCCGCGCGAAGCCAAAGGGTATCGCCCTTTCGCTCGCATGCGGTGATGGTTCTGCTCTTTGGTTTCATGACTGGCAACATGGTTTTTATCCTCTCTTTCGCTTATCCGTCACAATGGTTTGTACACTGCTTTTTTCATACAAAAAACGACACACGCGCTGATTTTATTATAGGCGCATGCGTCGTCTTCGTCAATTCGCTGGTTAACGTATATATTCCCAGACATACGAAAGAATTTTCTTCCTGTCGGTTACTATTTTGGCCCGGCACAGCAGTCCGCTCCTTAACGAAACATCCCTGCCGTCCCGGTCGGTCAGTGCATTTTCCTCAAATTCCACGCAGGCCGGGAAGAAGGAGATTCCGCTTTCCTGATTCCATTCCGCCTCCTGCGCAATCGAGCGGACATACCCTGTTATGGTTCCGTATTCCGCCGAGGGCAGTACATCGATTTCCAATTTCACCTTCTGTCCTTCCCGGATCTGTCCGATGTCCCCTGCATCAATATAAATCTGGGCACGGAAGGTCTTCTTGGGCTTTTGGAAAAGATATCCCACGATACTCTCCTCCCGCATAACCGTTCCGGCATCTCCTCCGGCCGAATAGAAGTATCCGTTCTCTTTCGCGCGGATCACCGTATTCCCGTCTGTAAGATCCTCCTCTTTGTCTTCCCCGTCGTCCTTTTGTTCTTTTTCGTCCTTCAGCAGTTTCAGTTCATACAGCACGGTTCCTTCCGTAACATACTGTCCGTCCTCAACGATTCTCTTTGCGATTCTCGCGTTGTATTCGCATATGACTTCGGAAACATCGTCCGTATAAACGATTGCTCCCGGAGCTTCGGTGACAATCTCCGTTTCGGAAAATGCCATCCATAAAACGGAGATTACAATAATCCCGAGCAGAATGTATATAAACCACACGATTGCCGGGTTTGGTTTCTTCTCATAAATCTCGGTGCTTTCCGAAAGTTCCTTCATTTCGATGATGATCGGTTTCATGACGTCACCTCCCCCAAATCATACTCGCCCAGGGACTGCTGTCTGACAAGCTCGGCGTATTTGCCGTTTCGGGCAATCAGTTCCTTATGCGTCCCCTCTTCCACGATTTTGCCCTTATGCAAAACGAAAATCTTATCGCAGTTTTTGATCGTACTGAGCCGGTGCGCGATGAAGATCGTCGTGACGTCCTTCGCGTATTCGTGAATGGTCGTATCTAACGCCCTTTCCGTGATGGAATCCAGATTGCTGGTTGCCTCATCTAAAATCAGAATATCCGGCTTTTTAAGCATCGCCCTCGCGATGGCAAGCCTCTGCCGCTGGCCTCCGGAAAGGTTGGTACCGTTCTCCTCAAGCAAGGTGTCGTAGCGGAGCGGAAGCTCGTTAATGAATTCATGGGCCTGCGCCATCTTGGTCGCATGAACAACGTCTTCCATCGTCACGTTGTCCATCCCGAGCGTCAGGTTCTCATAAATGCTGCCGCTGAATAAAAAGGTTTCCTGCGGAATGTAGGCAATTCTGTCGCGAAGCGCTTCAATCTGAATGTCCTCGATGCTGCGGTCGCCGATCAGAATCTCGCCTTTTTCGGCCGCATACATGTGTAAAAGCAGTTTGGAAAGCGTCGTTTTGCCTGATCCGCTTTCTCCGACAAATGCGACGTTGCTTCCCTTCGGAATCTGCAGGGAAATATCCTCCAGTACAAGCTGTCTCGTACCGTACCGGAAGCAAAGATCGCGGATGGATATGTCTTCCTTAAGGTGCTTCGGAACAGCTTTTCGAAGTTCCCGTTCGGTTTTCTCGGCTTCAAGATCCAGAATCTCCCCGAGACGTTCTGCCGCAACAACCGCCGTCTGCATCTGCGGCTGCAGATCGATCAGGTTCTTGATCGGATCCAAGAAATATACAAGCAGGGCATTGAAGGTGATCAGACCGCCGACCGTCATCTTTCCGTTTATGACACTGACTGCACCGATCCACAATATGATCACGCCGCCGACCAGCTCTACAACGGTTTTCAATCCGTCCTGAACATTGCTCACCCAGGATAACCGGAATATGCTTTTTAGGAGTTTTACGAATTTCTTCTCCGTATCATGCTTGGTCCTGCGCTCTGCATTATATGCCTTTACCGTCTGGATACCGTTCAGGGATTCCACCATGTAGGAGGTCAGATGGGCATTATCCTCCATAACATGCTCGTTCAGCTTTTTGTACGGTTCCTTAAAGGAAAGCACGATCACGGCATAAAGGATCACAATGACAAGCGTTACGAGGAACAGCACGGGATTCTGCGAGCACAGGATCACCGCGCCGACGATTGCCATCAGCGTATCGATCATGATGGTCAGGGTTGCACCCGAAATGGCGTCCCGGACGCTTCCCGCATCCGTGAAACGGGATATGATCTCACCGACTCTTCGTGTTCCGAAGAAGCTCATGGGCAGGTCCATAACATGCCGGTAGTAGCCAAGCAGAAGGGAAATATCTAACTTCTGGCTTAGGTACAGCATCATATGCGCCCGGATCATCCCGAGGATAACCCGGAACAGGCTTAAAAGGATCATGCCGACGGAAAGGGTTGTCAGCATTTTCCGAAGCCCGCACGGCAGAACTTTATCAATCAAAGCCTTGAAATAGAAGGCTCCCAGCATACCGAAAAGCGTAAAGATCAACGACGCTAAAAAGATATGCAGAAACAGTTTCTTCTGCGGCACAAGGAGCGAAAAGAACCGGCCGAACAGACCTTTGGTTTCCACACCTTTTTTGAACGTCGCATTTTTCGTAAGAAGGATCAGCACGCCGGTCCACTGGTATTCGGGCGGCTTCCCATCGTTCGCCGTCTCGCCGAGGAATTCTTCAATCTTAAGCTTTACGACTCCTTTGGCGGGATCGGAGATAATGACATACTTCTTAGTGATCTTCTGCAATACGACATAATGCAATACTTCTCCGTTCACAATCATATGCGCAATACACGGCAGCGGAAAACCAGACCACAGGTCTTCTTTTTCGCCCTGTACGCACTTTGCGGAAAAGCCCATCCTCTCTGCAGCTATGACCATCCCGTATGCATTGGTTCCCTGGGTATCCGTTCCCGCAACTTCGCGGATCTTCGTAATTCCAATCCGGTATCCGTTTTGTTTGCAGATCGTGGCAATGCACGCCGCACCGCAATCCGTTATGTCATACTGCTTCACGCAATAATATCTCATGATTTTGACTCCGTAAACCGCATGTTCTGTTTCGCCGGCTTTCCGACCCACAAAAAGCGACGGCTTCTCTAACCTCCAAAAGCGAGCCAAGCATGCCGAAGCATACTCAGCCCGCTCTGGTTGGGTTCTTTTTAAAAACTGTTATTCCGACAGTCCGGCTTATTTACAAACGTAACGCTTGCCGTCAATAACTTCGATCTTTCTGATTCCGCTGCCGCTGGCGACCTGTTCCGTGCCGGTCTTAACCAGCTTTCTGTAATAATAGCTTCCACTCCAGGTAATCTTGTAATAATATACGGGAACATAGTAGAAACCGCCGTTTACGGTCAGCATCTCGTTCTGATTCATTGTTTTTAACATAATACTCTCTCCTTTTTTCGTAACAATATCCCCTTTCCCAAGGAATATTGTTTATACCTTTTCGGTGATTTTTATCAGCAAACGGAATTAGTGAATTCTTACACCGTTTACATAGGTGTAACGCTCAATATACTTTCTCTTGTCATTGCTGGGAACCTGAACGGTCCTAACAAATCTTCTCTCCAGGCCGGAGCTGGTGTAATAGAAATCATAGACGGGAATGTACTTGAATCCGCCGTTAACGTTCATCATTTCTTTCTGAGACAAAGTCTTAAACATAATTTTTTCCTCCCGAAAATTTTTTGTATTTGCCCAATTTGCCTGCGCAATGCGAATTGGAACAATTAAACAGGTATTTGTTAACAAAACCGGTTTCCGCAGGCGGATGTGATTTCCGCCTGCAAACTCATTATAGGCGTGCATTTTTCGCAAAAGCAAACGGTTGTGGATGAACGACATGTTTTTTTGACAAACGACACAAAAGGCAGAGATGTTTCGTAAATAACCCGCCCTTCCCCGGTGAACGGCTTTCCCCGAAAAAAGGGCAAAAAAAGAGAAACCCCCACTGAATTTGGTGGTCCGGATTCGTTTCTTTTGTGTACAAATACGGATGGTTCCCAACTAACTCAATCTGCAGAGTTTCTCGTAAAAATCTAAAATTCGCACCGGATCTGTTCCGGAGGATTCTATCCTTTGTTTCTGTCTATCGTCACATTTCGGATAAACGAATAATAAGCTTCTTTCACGGAAGCATAGTATTTTCTTCCCACGGGCACAACGGCACCGTTCGTCATCAGCAGGCCTTCTCCGTTCACTTTTTTCACATGCTGAAGGTTTGCCAGATAAGATTTATGCGTCCGGACCATATCCGTTCCGTCCGTCTGTTTCTCTATGGTTTTGATGCTGTCGTAGCCCGGAATTTCTTCCTTCACGGAACATATACTTACATAATTCCCGCGTGCCTGAACAAAAACAACCTCATCTAACAGAATGTGTCCGGCTCCTTTGAGCGTCCGGTAAGAAATCTCAATATTCTCGCGATTCTCCCGAAGCACGGTCTTGATGCAGGTTTCCACGCCGGCTTTCTCAAGCGGTTTCTCTAAAAAGGCCAGTGTCTTTAAATCAATGGTTTCCCATTTCAGTTCCTTGTGGCTTGTTACGAACACGATCCGCCAGATCCGCTCATTTCTGCGGACGCGGCTTAAGACTTCCAATCCCCCCATACCGGGCATCTCTATATCTAAAAACAACAAATGAATCCGGTCTCCCTGATAAGCGAGGACTTCCTCTCCGGAAGTAAACTCTACGAACCCGAACTCCTGTTTTTGTGTATCAAAAAAAGCGCTGCAGAGCAATTTAATCTGCGCGCGGTACTGTTCTTCGTCATCGCAAATTCCAATGATGATCATCGTCTCCTCCGAATTCAAAGAAAACTGTCTGTACTTGTACGATGCGGAAGAGGTCTTGCTGATGATACGCCTTTAAAACCCCAAGGGCCATAGACAGGTTGCGTTGTCATATGACCCATAATACATTATCGGCGTGTTGTCTGAATTCCTGAATCCTGCCCCGGCACTCAGCCGTTAATTCCGAACAGATGGCAGAACCAATCCCAGAAATCGTACTCTCTCAATATAACGTTTCTATCATTCATCTCCTGCCCACCCCCTTTTTCTTTCATTATGAAAAGCACCGGAGGAAAATGCAATCAGTTTTGGATGAACGACATATTTTCTTGATGAACGACATATTTTTCGGATAAAAGGCACTTGCGGCATCACAAAATGATCTCCGCATCGAAGGTGCCCTGCTCCTCTTTGATATGAAATTCACCGTTTGCTTTGGCAACCGTATTCCGAATGTTCGTCAGTCCGAACCCGTGGTTCTGATAGTCGCTCTTCGTCGTGCCGTGCCGTTTCCTGATCTCCGGGTTATTCCGGCACGTATTGGAAACACGGATGCAAAGCTTGTCCCGGAAGGTCCCGCAGGAAACGTGAATTTTCCGCTCTCTTCCTTCCTCGACCTGTTCCGCGGCTTCCACCGCATTGCTTAAAAGGTTGGAGAAGATCACGCAAAGGTCAAAGACTTCCGTCTCCGTCTGCCCGAGCTGGCCTCCGTCCCATTCCCACTTAATCTCTTCGCCTTTCGCTTTCTGGTACCATTCGCTGATAATGGCATCCACGACGCCGATACCGGTGAACTTCTGTACCTCCAGCTTCTGTGTCTCCGCGCGCATCCGCTCCACATAGGATTTCAGCTGCTTAAAGTCATTGCTCTGGATACACTGATCAAGCGCCGTAAGATGTGCATTCACATCGTGCCGGAACCGGCGGATCTTCTGGTCATTCTCTACGATTTCCCGGATATGCGCCTCCTGCCTCTTCAGGCACATCTGGTAATAGTCGTTCTCCATCTTGTACTGCAACGCCTTTCGTTCGATACGCGACTGCCACAGGATAAGGACGACAAATACGATTCCGACAATTACCACACAGACCGACATCAGTCCGGAGAAATCCGATAATTTGGCTTTTCCTTTCATCACGCCCTGCGATACGCTGATGACGATGAAAAGGCAGAAAGAACCCAACATGGCCGTCATGTACTGGGGAATGCTGAACGCCATCGTCTCTCTTTCCTCACGCAGCCGCCTGCAGCACAAAAAGAGTACGAAAAATACGATCGGGAATACCGTTTCCGACGCAACGCCCCACCATTTTCGGGACATGAATTCCGGATACGGAATACCGGTCGCAAACGAAAGAACATACGTGACCAGTATCGAAACGGCCCCCGTGGCAAAAAGCGCCATCGGAAAGAACAGCAGTACCATAATGTGCTTTGCTTTCACCATAATCAAAAGGGCCATCAAAGCGGCAAAGGATATGACGTAGCGGTCATATCCGAATTGGCACATTCCGATTACGACCGGGCACATGCCAAGTGCCACGCCGATATGAAGAAGGAGTTTTTTACGAAACGGAACACAGAGGATCCATCTGTAGACGATATAATAACTGAGTAGATTGATCAGATAATCCGCCAGCCACAAAACCATGATTTGCCTCTTTCACAAGTCCGTAAACCCGATCCGGGTAACAATATGCCACAGGTCAAACAATAGAAATATCAGTTTATAAATTATTTCACATTTTTCGCAATCCGTCAATAAGAACCAGGCGGAAAAGCGTTCAATGTTTCGTGCAAAAAAAGTCCGGTGAAGGACGGAAACAAACCTCCGAACTTCACCGGATACCTTTCTCTTTGAACGGGCTTTCGGGTATTTCTAATGACTGCCGTATTTCGGCGAGCGAAGACGTTCCGCCATCTTTTCCTTGGACAGCGCTTTATCAAAGTAAAAGCCCTGAATGACTTCCACACCGAGTTTTTCAAGAATATCAACCTGGGTCTTCTGCTCAACCCCTTCCGCAACGATATCCATATTGATCTCGTTCGCAAGGCGGATAATACATGTCAGAATGGTGATGTCCTTTTGGTTGTCATGATCCACGAAGCCTTTGTCAATCTTGAGTGTATCGAAGGTAATCTCGCGAAGCAGTGTCAGAGAAGATCCCGCCGTTCCGAAATCATCGATGGAAATCTTATATCCGAGCCGGTGCAGATTGTCCGCAAACCGCCGGAGGACACCGACCGAGAACTCGTCGCTTCCCTCCGTTACCTCAATCTCAATCAGCTGCTTCGGAATGCCCGTTTCCCGGACAACCTTATCGATATGGTCCGCCAGGTCGGGATCGGTCAGATTCCGTCTTGAAAAGTTCACCGAGATCATCGGAACTTCTATTCCTTCGCGGAGCCATCCGGCAATATCTTCGCAAACGGCCTTCAGGATGTAAAGGTCCAGAAGGCAGATCGTGTCGTTGGCCTCCATAATGGGGATATAGCTGCCGGGCGGCAGGATCTTCCCGTCATGATTCCATCGGGACAGTGCTTCCGCGCCGCATATTTTTCCGGTTTTCAGATTCACCTTCGGCTGATAAAACGGTTCAAATTCCCCGTTCTTTATGCCGAGACGGATATCGCTTTCCAGCTTCTTTCCGGCCGCAATGGAATCTAACAGTTCCTGTGTCAGCCATACAACTTCCTCATTGTCCCGGGACTTGGCGGTGCTTAATGCATGACCGCCGAAAACAAGCAAATCCTCCCCGTCTAAATCCGTCCGGTCAATATCGTAAACGCCTACGTGCGCCGTCAGGGTGACTTTGCCGTCCGTTCCCGTATTGGTATCCTTAAAGGTCACCTCCGTGCCGCGAAGGCGCTCTAACAGTCTGTCGAGATTCTTTCTTCGAACGATTGCGATAAATTTGTTGCCGTACTGCCGGCCGAGGATCTCGTCTTCTTCAATCGTTCCCCTTAAAATATTTCCGAATCCCGCCAGAATTCGGTTTCCGTTCTCGACGCCGTATTTGCGGTTTATATCGGAGAATTTCCGAAGATCGAAAAATACCGCCGCGTAATCCTTCAGGTCGGGATTGCCCTTCATCGCATTCAGCCATTCCACATAACCGTGCTCGTTGGCAAGTCCCGTACGGAATTCGGTTCTTGACGCTTCGATGATTTCCTTTTCCTTGTAGATCATGTTTTCGAAAAACATCAAAAGAACCGAAAGCCCGACACAGATGTTCATGATGGAATTTCCGTAGTTAAGAATCTGGATGATCTCACCGATAATCGGCAATACCACATAGGAAATTAACACCATTTCCTGAATCCGGCTGACGCGGTGACGATATTCAATGATGACTGACGCAACCAGCAATGCGCCGAGCGTGGGGATTACCGCGGAAAGCCAGAAAAGGGGACCGCGCTGATAGACATTGTTCGAATCGAAATAGTAATAGATTCCCGTAAACTGGGACACCGTGACGAGAACGAGTCCGACGGCGACAATGCCGCATACCGTAAGAAAACGCTTCCGGCACGGCATGTCCTTCTTAAGGTCAAACCGTCCGAACAGCCGGACCGCCACGATCATTGCATAGAACAAAAGAAGCAAAACGATCAGGTAATAGACGCCTGCGTTGACAAAGCGCATAAAGAACACTTCCACCGGCGCCGTACTGCCGCGGAATACATAAAACAGATATTCGCAGGTTAACATGAAGCCGCAGGAAATATCGAGTGCAAGCATGGTACCCTTCCGAATGCGCATAGGATCCCTGCTTGCCGCATACACAAGTGCAGACAGCAGGCAGAATAATGCCTCGAATACCAGGAAGGAAATTTGCGTTGTAAACGGATCAATCATAGCTGCTCCTATTACTTTCTGCGAAAACCCCGAAACATAACAACGGCCGATACAGCGAATACCGCCGTCAGAGCAATACAAACACAAAACCACGGTTCCTGCACGGTTTCAGTAACCGCCTGCATAACCGTTATAACAAGAAACAAAACGGCGAGAAATACAAGCATCCCGAAAAGAATCTTCTGTGTCCGTGATTCCTGATTCGAAGTAAGCCTTCGGTCCGCTTCCAGGATACATGAACCAACCTTTCCGGGCAGCTTACGCATGCCGGTTTCCTTCATGATTGCGTAAAATGCATCCGCGGCCTCCTCTTCCGAATCGTAAACTTTCCGATTGGTTCTGCCGCCGTGCTCGCCGTAGAAGGTCTCCCACGTTCCGTCCGCACAGGAAACCAGGTTGAAGGCCTCATCGAAATATCCTTCTTCCCCGATGTGATAGATTCTGTAATCAAGCTTCTGTTCTTCAATGAGTTTTTGTAACTGTGCAACATTCATCTCTGTTCCCCCCGAAACAGGCATGTCATTGGCCGTTTAAGCATTCTTTCTCTTTTTCTTCCAAAGAAACACTGCCGCACCGGCAATCAGCGCTGCCGCAAGAACACTAAGCAAAGCCGGCAGGAGGATTCCCTTAGAATCCTTTTTTTGATCGGTGCCGTTCTGCTGTGCGGAAGACTCAGCCGTTACGGTTGCGGCTTCTTCGGCCGCTTTCGCTCCCGCGCTGTCCGGTTCCGTCCCGTCATTTTCCAAAACCGGATTCTGAGAGGAATCCACAGACTGGTCCGCATCGGTGCTTCCCGGCGCCGCTACCGAAGCATCCCCGTTATTTCCGCTGTCTGCAGGAACATTCGGATCCAAAGCCCCGATTGCAGTGTCGTTCCCGTCCGTTCCGGGATTGGCATCCGTGTCGCCTTTTTGAGAAGAATCCGCGGACTGGTCCGGATTCGTAACCGATGCGGCATCATCCGTTTTCTGTTCCGATCCGTCTGCTTTTCCGGTTCCTGCCGGCTCTTCCTTATTCCCCGTTGCAGGTGCGTCCTTTTTCTCCGCCCCTGCGGAGTCATCTTTCTTTCCTGTTCCCGCGGAGTCGTTCTTCCCTGTCACAGAAGGCGTTTCCGTCTTCTCTGTGCCGGACGAATTCTGCTCCGTCCCGTTAGCGTGTTCCTCATCCGTAACCTTCGGCGGCGTTACGCCGGGATTTACCTCAAGGAGCCTTTTTATCATCGTCTCAAACTCGGTCCGGGTCGCATTTCCGTGCGGATCGATCCGGCGCTCCGATTTCGGCGCGTCCGGGTCTCCCTTGCCGACCATGATATTCCATGTTGCGGCCCAGCAGATTGCCTCCCACGCATAATCGTCGATCTCGTAGTAATCGATAAAATCATCGCTGCGGCCGAAATCGATCGCCCGCTTGTAATTCATATATTCCGCAAAACGCATCAGCATATAGGCAAGATCCTGTCTGCTGATCCATTTGCCTACACCGAAGTTGTCCGAGGACACGTTCGGATAGCCGATACAGATGCTGTACTTCTCGCCCCAGAGCACGGCGGCTTCATACGATGCACCGGCCTTCACGTCCTTAAACCGGGTCTTCAACCCTTTCACGCCCGGCTTTCCCGCCATCTCATACAGCCGCTTCACGACTGCCTCGCGGGTGATCAGGTCACTCGTATCCGTATTGTTGTTCTTCGGCTGCTCCGTGACCTGTTCCTGATTCGTGTTTTTGGCTTCCGTGATCAGGCTGACCGTATCGTCAAAGCAGAGGAAATAAAGATTGTCCCCGCCGGTGGACGAAGCCCCGCCGTAATTGATCGTCCAGGAATGTCCCTGGCATACCGCTGCTTCGGACTTCTTCGTGCCTTCCCGGTAAGTCTTCACCAGAAACTCGTTATTGCTGATATCAAGCGTGGTGAACGGGTTGGTAAAGGCCTGCAGAAAATGCAGCCGCGGGTTGTTCGAAAGATTCAGGCTTCCGATCTGATTGACCGCGCAGTCCAGATAAAACAGTTTCGGATTGTGGGACACATCTAAGGAACTGATCCTGTTATAACTGCAGATCAGTTTCTGCAGCTCAGGATTGTTGCTGACGTTTATACTCGTCGCGCCGTTGTTGGCGCAGTTGTAATACTGCAGCCCCTTGTTCTTACTGATATCAATACTTCCGAGACTGTGATTGTCCCAGATATCAAGCCGCTTCAGTTTCGGGCAGTTCGTCACATCCAACTGCGTCAGCTTATTCCGGAAGGCATCCAGATGCTGCAGGTTCGGATTCTGCGACAAATTAAGCGACGTCAGCCCGCAGGAACCGCACATCAGATGCTCCAACAGCGGGTTGTGGCTCACATCCAGCGACCCGAGCGGATTCGTATTGCATTCGATGTAAGACATCTTCGGATTGTTGGAAACGTTCAGGCTGGTCAGCTTGCAGTCAAAGCAGTATACCCATTCCAGATTCGGATTGGCCGAAAAATCAAGTGACGTGAACAGGTTTCCGGAGCACCATACACCGGTAAGCAGCTTGTTGTGGCTGAGGTCCATGGTCTGAATGCGGTTGTCTGTACAGTACAGGCCCCGCAGCTCTACCAGAAACTCAATTCCCTTCAGGGACTGGATGCCACGTGCATCACAATGAATGTCGCGGATCAGGAGAATCTCCTCCGCGGAAAGCACATTGTCTCCGTCCGGATTGAACTCCGGTCCCGAAATGTATGCCCGGAAAGCCGGATCCGGAAACGTTGTCTCATTGATCTCTACCGGCTGAATATCCGAAGCCGAAGCATGATTGGAACCTTTGTCCGAAACGGCCGGTCCGATAATCACGAGTGCTAAAAGCATTGCTGCAACACCCGCGAAGAACCGGGCAATCCTACTCTTCCTGCTCATTTTTATACATCCCCTTTTCCTCATTCTGTCCCATGCAAAACGCACGGACGCGTACGCGCTGTTTATCCCGATGCAGGCCCGTCTGCCTGCCTTTCTCTTTATTATACCAGTTAGGAGGGACAATTCGCAATGCCGTCTTTTCAGGGCAATCCTTTTTTCGCCGCTCACACCATTGTCTGCACGGCCTGCTCTTCGACAATTGCGCCGATTGCCTGATGGTATTTGCCCTCAATTACTTCGCACAGGCGGTCACACCGGTCCCATGAAAAATCCACGCAGAACATGAAATCGTCCGGATTCCGGATCTCCGCCAGATAATCGGCATTCATGGAACCGATCACCGGCGCCATTTCCCCATCCAGATAGGCTCTCATAAACCATTCGATCTCCGGCACAAAATCCCAGTTTGTAAGGACATAGCCGCATCGTTCCGAAAGCAGCGCAAGCGGCGTGATCTCACGGTTCCGGCAGCGCTCGATGTCGGCCTGACTCATGGTATTGCCCGGTTTCAGGCAGTTCTTCGTAATTGCCCAATACACAAAGTAAGCCACCGGCATCATTGCATAATCGGAAACCGCTTTGCTCTGTGTCTCCGTAAGCGGCAGGTACGCGGGGATATCATACCGTTTGCGGTATTCCTTCTCCGCTTCCGAAAAGGCATATCTGCCTTTATATACATATTCATACTGCCCCTCTAAGGCCGGCAGTACCGGGTCCGCCGCTTCCGCCTCGGCAAGCTTGCGTTCCTTGTCCTTCTTAAACCCGGACCATGCGATCCAAAGGGAAATTGCGGTTAACGGAAGCGAAACGGACAGGTCCGACGGGTCAAATCCGCCGTTTCCGAATCCGGTCAGGAAGCCTCCGAAGAAACAGAAGCAGGCCGCCTTCAGCCCGAGACGGCTCTTGGTTCCCATGTCTTTCTTCGTTGCCAGTTTGGTAATGGCGTACATTCCGGCGAGCATGCAAAGCATCGAAACGTCCGTCATGATATTCGGAAACGTCCGGCCTGCCGGGTCCCGGAGGTTGACAAGACTTCCGATCAGACCGAGAACGGTAAGTCCGCCTTCGATCGCGGATACAATTTTCAAGTACAGTTTTTTCAAGCTTTATCCTCCGTCATCCCCGCCTCAGGCGTGCAGGGATTCCGTTTTGCAATAATGAGTTCCGCTGCGGCAAGGATTAAACATCCGGCCACATAACAGGCTATATCGACCCAATCGAAGGTTCCTCCGACCAACACGCTTAGGAACCGGTTCCCGGAAAGGCCAAGTTTTGAAACGATTTCAAAATACTGGAGCACCTCGACGAAAACCGCAAATAAAAACACCCAAAGCGGCAGCAGCCGGCAGCCTTCCGGAACAAAAATCCGCACAAACCCCCATACACACATTACGACAAGGATGTCTCCGACATAAGGACGGATAATCTTATCATGAACAAACCGTGCAATGCATACCTCAATCAAAACCAGAACGACAGTCAGAACCAGATAGCAAAGTCGCTTCTTTCCTTTCCTCATCGAACCCTCCGCGCTACCTACTGCATATAGGTCATGATCTTCTCAAAATCATAACTGCGGATCACGTTACGGCCTTCCTCCGAAAGCGTATCCGAAACGATCACATCGGCCTCATCGGGGTCTTTGGTAACCGTATCCGCAAGCATTTCAAAGAAAGAATACACATTCATAACGGACGTATAATCGAAGCAGTCCATCAGGAAATCCAGATAATTGTCACCGGCAACGCGGGAACTTCCCTGGTTCGCCATATTCAGCCATACGAACTTTCCGTCCTTAAGGTCGATTCCGAACAAAAACGCAAAGGTGCTCTCGCAATTGATCTGAAACGAGGACTTTACGGTCTTCGGCTCGAACACCTCGCCGAGGTCTCCGTCTTCCCGGAGCATGTAGCCTGCCTTACAGAAGCAGGTTGCGAAATTCTTCCCGCTGTAAACATTGTCACAGAAAATCACATACCTGGTCTTCGGATACAATTCCTTAAACGCCGGCACGTTGATGTCATAATACTCCGAGCCTCCGTTATAGCCGCTCGTCTGATCGCCCGAGAACAGGATGGCATCCGACTGTTTCTCCGCCATGGTTCTCCAGGAAAATTCGATCTGCTCTCCTTCCTCGGAAAGGCCGAATACGGACAGATCGATGTCGTCCACCTTCTCCCAGTACGTAAATGCGCGGATAATCTTCGAAAGATCAAGCGGAAGCCGGGAGCCCTTCGCCAGAACGCCCAAACCGCCCTGCGACGCATTCTCCTGAAGAGGAAGTGCCATCTCCTTCATTGCGGGATCAATATAAACTTTATTAATGCGTCCGCGGAAATATGCTTTCGCGCGTTCGCGGAATACGCTTTCCAACATACGATTGGCATCGGGTCCTAAAAATGTGCCGCGCCGGCAGCTTTCCTCCGGCTTCTCACGGTGCGTGACCGACATGTTGTGGCGGTTGAAGCGGAAGGTGCGGTATCCCGCCTTTTCCTTCTTCGCCGCAGCAGCATATTTCATGATCAGCTGCAGAAGCAGAATCCCGTTCGCATCCCCGATCTCCTGAAGGACATAATCCCACTGGTCCTTTGTCTTGCAGCGGCTCAAAAGATAATCGAGATTTCGAAGGAACGCTCCGTTTCCTTTGCCTTCCTTCAAAATATGGATGGCTTCCCGGATGTTGCCGTTCTTAAGTTCTTTCTCAAAAGCCGAATAAACGGAGCCGTTCTCCCGTCCGCGCATGGTCCGGACAAATGCCTTCCCCTGCGCCGTCTTCGCCTTATAATGGATATGATGTAACAGTCCGCTCCACAGCGCTTTCTTCTCGTAACACTCGCGCACATTGGCCCGTGACCCTTCGCAAAGCGCATCAATCAGTCCTGTAAGGAATTTACGGTCCTGATTCCTCCAGTTCATCTCGCGGATATCATTCTTAAAGTATTGCGTAAAGTTAATCTCGTCCGCCACCTTGATCACGTCGGAAAGAGACAGGAACCGGACAAACTGCATATCCCGAAGCGCAACCAGCAGACGGATTGCCGTGTTCTTCGACGCGCATTCCGAAACCTCACATCCGTATTCCCCGATGGCTTCCTTCACCATCGAAAAGCTGCTGTCGTTAAGCGGTCTGCTGCTTTTCAGCAAATCGGCAACCGCCTCCCGGATTGTTCCGACAGCCTCCTCTTCGCGGAGGATCACGAACTCTTTGACTTCGGATTTGCCGCGGAAGGCCATGCGTTCAAACTGCTCCTCGAACACGGAATGCCCCGGGTTGGAAAAATCCCCGAAGCCGTATGTCACGGTGTAATGCACCATCTGATCAAACAAAAGCTTATCCGGGCTCAGATTCCGGACGGTATCCGGGAACCCGGTATAGAACGGCTTCGGAACATTTACCCCGAGCTGTCCTGCGGCAAAGGAAATCATATTCCTGTTCGCCAGCTCCGCGCCGGAAACAACCTTAATTCCGCATAACTCGCCAAGGGCATAAAGCGATTCCATGGCATACCCGTCCGTAGACGCATTTTCTCTTACCAGGATATGTTTTGCAAATAAAAACCGATGAAATATGTCTTTCATGTCCGCCCCTCTCCGAAACCGAAACGCCCCGATGATATTCGGGGCGCTGTTTCGTTATCCGTTTGAAATGCCCATGATATCGCAGCACTCTTTTTACCAAGAGAAGTAAGCGCTGCCAGCTATGGGCTCTTCCGGCGATATCGCCAGATTTTGTGTAAGACGGCAATGCCGTCTTATCAGGGATCAGAAGTAAACCTGACCAGCTGCCGGATACAACAATTATAAAACATGTCGCTCCGGTTGTAAAGGGATTTGGCTATGCCCCGTCCCCCACAAGGCTCCATAAATAACGGCGCCCCGTCCGGGACGCCGCCTTCTCTTATCTGCTTTTCAGATCAATGATCACGTATTCGGATTTTGTTCCGGTCTTAAAATCCAGTGCCCAGCACGAGATGCCGGACGTTACGAGAAAAGTGGTGTTCTTTCTTCGCTCCGTCCCGTAGGAACGGTCGTCCGCACCGCTCAGCCTTCCGATCAGTCCGATGGGGATCATCTGTCCGCCGTGGGTATGTCCGGAAAGCACCAGGTCCGGTCCCGCTTCCGCCTCGGCTTCGTAATCATTGGGCTGATGGTCTAAAACAATCGTATAAACCTCAGGATCGATTCCTGCAAGGAGTTTTGCAATATCCGCCCGTCCCCGGTCGCTCCGGTCCTTCCGTCCGATGAGGCATATACTGCCCAGCATGACCGATTCGTCTTCCAATATCGTTACGCTGTTATCCGTTAAGGCCCGGGCCAGTTCTTCTGCGGTAAATCCTCGGCTGTTGTAATATCCTTTGTCGTGATTGCCGTATACATAATAAACGCCATACGGAGCCCGGAATTCCGAAAACGCCTTCGCGGCACGGAGCATATCCTCTCTTGTGGTACTGTCATCCACAAAGTCTCCGACAACCACTAAAACATCCGGCTTTGCTTCTTCAATCTCCTTAAGATACTCCGCGAAGCCTTCTCCGTCAAATGTACTGCCGATATGCGAATCCGCGATCATCGCCACCCGGAAGGTATCCTGCCCGAGACTCTTTTCGGTCTCCAGGGTATAATCCTTGCGGCTCACGTGGTGTGCGCAAAACCATCCTGCAACGAAATAGAGAATACATGCGACGATGGCAATCCAAGCCGCCGGATACCCATTGGCCTTCCCGTCCTTCTTTCCGCGGAACAGGCGGACTGCAAAATCCGCAACTGCCCAGAACACAGCAAGGTGGATCAGTATGATTACCGAATTCACGAAATCAAAGACCGCGAAAACGGCGAACACCGCTGTCGGAAGCAAACGCACGGCCCATTTGGCGAAAGCGTTCTTTTCGGAGAACTTAGCAAAAAGCGGAAAGCCGCGCATCCGGCTCCCGATGTACACGAGGCTTCCTGCCATCAGGAGCACAACCGCGATCAAAACGATTGTCCACATGGTTTCCTCCTATTCCGTAACCGGAACCGCATTAACAGCCGTCTGCTGTTCGGCCTTAGCCTTTTCGGTATTGAGCGGCCGGTTGAACTGCGTGTTATACAGCTCGGTATAAACACCGCCGAGTTTCACGAGATCGCTGTGCTGGCCGCGCTCCACAATCTGACCGTCCTTTACAACCAGAATCTCGTCGGCTGCAAGGATTGTCGACAGACGGTGGGCGATCAGGATGCTGGTGCGCTCTTCGATAATCGGATCGATGGCTTCCTGAATCTTGCTTTCCGAAATGGAATCCAGTGCCGAGGTCGCCTCGTCGAAAATCAAAAGCGCGGGATTCTTCAGAAGTACTCTGGCAATGGAGATTCGCTGTTTCTCACCGCCCGAAAGCTTGAGTCCGCGGTTACCGACCATCGTATCAAGCCCCGCTTCCTGAGAGGATATGAAATCGTAAATGTTGGCCTTCTTGCAGGCTTCGATCATTTCCTCCTCGGTTGCATCATCCTTCGCATAAAGAAGGTTCTCGCGGATCGTTCCGTTGAAGAGATAGGTTTCCTGGGAAACGACACCGACGTTTTTCCGAAGGAAGGTAAGGTCCAGTTTGCGGACATCGATGCCGCCGAACCTGACTTCTCCGCTCTGGACGTCATACAGTCTCGGAATCAGGTTGATGATCGTACTCTTACCCGAGCCCGAGGGACCGACAATGGCGACGCTGTGCCCCGCCTCCAGTTTGAACGTAACGTCCTTAAGAATCTGCCGTTCCGGATCGTAGGAGAAATCGACGCCGTTAAATTCGACTTCGCCCGTCGTACTTTCGGGCGTGATCGCATCGGGCGCGTTCTCAATCTCAACCGGCATATCGAAGTATTCGAAAATACGGGTAAACAAAGCCATGGACCGCATCCAGTCCACCTGAATGTTCAACAGATTGTTGACCGGCATATAGGTCCGTCCGAGCAGACCTACCATAACGGTAATGTCACCGGGAGAAATGTCTTTCTTGTACTGAATGATCAGGATACCGCCGACCAGATATAAAAGCATCGGGCCGATGTTCGTTACGGTATTGAGAACGACGAAGAACCAGCGGCCTGCCATACGTTCGCGGATGTTCAGGCGGATCATGCGGCCGTTTGCGGATTCGTAACGGTCGTATTCCTGCTTTTCCTTACCGAACAGTTTCACAAGCAGCTGTCCGCTTACGGACATGGTCTCGTTCAGGATGCCGTTGATCTCATCGTTGCATTCCTGTGCCTCGCCGGTCAGTTTCCAACGCGTCTTACCGGCTTTTCTCGTCGGGATAACAAAAAGCGGAATGATGCACACGCCGAGCAGCGCAAGGATCCAGTTCATCCGAAACATCATAACGAGTGCTACAACCAGCGTGATGGAATTCTGCAGGATGTTACGGAATGTGTTCGTGATAACCGATTCCACGCCCGAAATATCACTTGTCATACGGGTGATGATGTCGCCCTGGTTGTTCGAGGTGAAGAATCGCTGTGACATTTTCTGCAGATGGGCAAACATCTGGTTCCGCATGTCAAATGTGATATGCTGGGCAATCCACGCATTCAGATATGCCTCGAGTACGCCGATCAGGTTGGACGCAAGCGTCAGTCCGAAGGATGCGAGAATCAAAAAGATCAGCATGTTCAGGTCTTTTCCGATAATACCTTTATCGAGGATCTTACCGGTCAGGACCTGCGGATACAGCGACATTACCGAAGATACGGCAATGCATACCAGAACAAATGCCAGCTGTTTCCAGTAAGGGGTAAGATACGAGAAAACCCTCTTTAAAAGTGCCTTGGTGATTTTCGGCTGATTGGCCTTTTCCTCTTCCGTCATAAACCGGCCGCCCATACGGCCGCCGCCTCCTCCGCCTGCCATAGACAAATTCTCCTTTCTACACGAGTAGAATTATTGTTCTTTCTAATCTCTAACAGCCCGGCAGAGGCTTCCGTCGGGCTGTTTTCTTAGCTTTTTGACCGTCTTTCAGACGATATATACGTAGTTATTCTTTCTCGGGGCAGGCGCATTTGCCGGACCTGCGGCATAGCCGAGTGCACAATGTCCGATACCCTCGTAGTCACCTTCGATGCCGAGCTTCTTAAGAAGGTTCTTACCGAATTCCGACTCGAATTCCTCCTTCGCGCGGTGGATCCAGATGCTCGCCACCCCGAGACTCTCGGCGGCGTTCATCAGATTGCCCATCACCAAAGAGCCGTCATAAACGTGTGTCACGACCGACTTGTCGGCCAGAACGATCAGGATTACCGGTGCTCCGTAGAACGGATCGCCGCCGGGCATTCCGGCAACCTTGCGGTTCTCTACCATCAGGGCATCTCTCGTTTCCTTGTCCGTTACCGCAATGATGATGGCGCTCTGGCGTCCCATTCCGCTGGCAGCATAGGTACCTGCCTCTAAAATCTGATCAAGAATATCCTTCGGGATTTCCTTGTCCGTCAGGAAGTTTCTGCAGCTGCGTCTCTGCTCCAATACTTTCAAAGTCTCATTCATTTTGCTTTTCTCCTCATTGTTGCGGCGGCCTTCTCCGGTCCGCCGTTTGTTTTCACAGGATTCCCAACCCCTGCATGATCAGTTTAAATGTGCCGGCCGCTTTCTTACAATAGAAAATCGTATACAGTTGGTTTTGTGCAATCCTTTTCCGCCGTTTCGAGACTCTCTTTTACGGACGGAAAATGATCCGTTCTTACGGGTCACAGAAGCATCTTTACGGCTTCCTTCCAGCCTTCCGTGTGCTTTGCTCTTTCCGCTTCGCTCATCTTCGGAAGGAATACCCGGTCGCCCGTGCTTCCCTTTGCGATTTCCTCCTCATCCGCGAAGAAACCGGTTGCCAGTCCCGCAAGATAAGCCGCCCCGAGTGCGGTTGTTTCCACGCAGGAGGGCCTTACCACGGCCGTATTGCTGATGTCCGCCTGCATCTGTACGAGATAATCGTTGACGCTTGCCCCGCCGTCCACGCGCAGGGTTCCGACCGGTTTTCCTGCATCCTGTCCCATTGCCGTTACGATATCATTGACCTGATACACGATGGCGTCAAGCGCGGCCCTTATGATGTGATAACGGCCGACGCCGCGGGTAAGCCCGGTAATGATTCCTTTGGCCTCAGGCCGCCAGTACGGCGCTCCCAGACCGGTAAACGCCGGAACGATATAGCATCCGTTCGTATCGGGCACCTTTTGGGCGAGTTCCTCTGTTTCGGCTGCGGTGCGGATCAGTCCAAGCTCGTCACGGAGCCATTGCACGACTGCTCCTCCCATAAAAACCGATCCCTCAAGCGCATAGGTAACCTTGCCGTTTATGCCCCAGGCAATCGTCGTAACCAGACCGTTTTTCGACGTGATCGGGGTTTCTCCCGTGTTCATCAGAAGGAAGCAACCCGTTCCGTATGTGTTTTTGATATCGCCTGCGGCATAGGCCTTCTGTCCGAACAATGCCGCCTGCTGGTCTCCGGCCGCTCCTGCGATGCGGATTGCCCCGCCCAGCAGTTCGGGTGCCGATTCACCGTAAATCTCACTGTTTCCAACCGGCTTCGGAAGCATGCAGACCGGAATATTCAAGAGTTTACAGACATCCTCGTCCCAGCACAGGGAATGAATATTAAAAAGCATCGTACGGCTCGCATTGCTGTAATCCGTGACATGCTTTTCGCCCTTCGTCAGCTTCCAGATCAGCCAGGTTTCCACCGTCCCGAAAAGCAGCTCGCCCCGCTCCGCCCGTTCTCTTGCGCCTTCCACATGGTCAAGAATCCAGGCAAGCTTGGTCGCCGAAAAATAAGGGTCCAAAACCAGGCCCGTCTTCCCGCGGATCATTTCCGCATACGGCATAAGCCGTTCGCAGTACTCTGCCGTTCTGCGGCACTGCCATACGATTGCGCGATACACCGGACGCCCGGTTGCGCGTTCCCACACGATCGTCGTCTCGCGCTGGTTCGTAATCCCGACCGAATCGATGTCCGATGCGCTCAACCCGGCTTTACTCATCGCCTCAACGGCAACGCCCAGCTGCGCGCTCCACAACTCCATCGGATCGTGCTCCACCCAGCCCGCCTGCGGGTAGTACTGGGTAATCTCCTTTTGCGCGACACTCACGATCTTTCCTTCGCGGTTGAAGATCACCGCCCGTTCCGACGTCGTGCCTGCGTCAAATGCCATCACGTATTGTCGCATTCCGTGCCTCCCTCTCCCGTAAGGAACTTAAGAATGTCGGCGTAAACCGTCTCTTTCTCCTTCTCCCGAAGGATTTCATGCCGGAGTCCGGGGTACATTTTCCCCTTCGTATCCGTATACCCCTGTTTCCGAAGAAGCCGCATCGCATCGCCGAGTTTCTTCTTCGAAACCGCGCACGGGTCGTCCGCACCCGAGAAGAAGCGGATCGGCAGATTCGCGTGCTTCATGGAATAGCCGCCGTCCCGGTATGTTTCCATCGTCATACGGATCAGATTGATGTATCCGTTCAGCGTAAACCGGAATCCGCAGAGCGGATCCGCAAGGTACTCCTGCACCTCTACGGGGTCCGAATTGATCCACGAAAACGGAAGGATTTCCTTTTTGAAGCGCTTTTCAAAGGCGTCATTGACCAGATGGTCCACGATTCTCGAGTGTCCCTTCTGCCCTTTGAACAGCGCGATTGTTTTCGCGATCAGCAGCCCCGGAAGCATGCCGCCCCGCTCGGAAGGACACCCTAACAGACACAGTTTGTCAATCTCGTCATCGAAGTTTCGGATATAGCAGCGGGCGCAAAGCGTCCCCATGCTGTGGGCGATCATCACGCACGGGAGATCCTTCCTCCCCGTTCTTTCCCCGGTGTATGCCTTCGTTTCGGCGACAATCTCGTGCGCGTCGGAAACCAGCGCATCATATCCGCCCTCATAAAAATAGCCGAAGTCCTTTTCGCTTCGCACGCTTTCCCCGTGTCCTCTCAGGTCAAAGATCACGGTCACAAATCCGTGCTCCGCAAGATACCCGGTGAAAGCATCGTATCGTCCCTTATGTTCGCACATTCCGTGCAGGATTACGGCACTTCCGCGGATTTCGCCGGCGTCCTCCGGTTCGGTCCGCACAACAAAAAGATTCAGTCCGTCCGTGCCTGATACATGTGTATATGCTGTCTTTTTGATCATTCTGTCCTCCTCCGCGCTTCGCGCCTTTCCGGCCGGCGTCCTGTTCCCGCCCGTGTTCCGCTTCTGCATCCGGCCGCTTTCGCGCCGGTCACATTCGTTCTTTACGCCGTCCTCACACCGTCAGGATTCGTTCTCTTCGTCCTCTTCCGTATCCTCTTCCCGGAACCGGTAGCGGTTCCTTCGAATGGAACCTAAAATCATCAGAAGAACCGCAAGCAGTCCTGCCGCGCAGTATAGCATTTCCCGGCTTACGCCCGGAATCAGTTCCGAAAGAGCAAGCCGTTCCTTCTTCTCCGCGATATAACACCCGATGATTGTAAGAATCACCAGCAGTGCAAACAGATCCACGATTCCGAAAAGCGTCCTCGTGGGATCCACATCCGAAACCAGTTCCACATCCAGTGTCTGCGCCAGTTCATACGCGCCCTTCGTGAAGCTCGCGTTGGTAATCACCATCGCGCGGTCGCAACCGTAAAACGATGCCCCGGCATAAACCTCCTGCACGGCTTTGTTGCCGACCGGCGTAGCGTAGTATTTGCATTGAACGGCATACGTTTTGCGGCGTTTCTTACAAAGAATATCCACGCCCTGGTCACGGCTTGCCTTGGTAACGCGGACCCTGCGGAATCCTTTTCTTCGCAGGTACTCCGCGCAGACACGCTCGTATTCGTATCCGTCGATTGCCTTTCTTTTCATAAAACCACGGCCCCCTTCCCGTTCCGATAATTATACCATACCCTTTTAAACGGCGCAATTCCCTTATGGAATCATGCGATGCGATAAGGCTGTTTTGCTTTTGCGGAAAATGTGCTATAATAGGCCGCGAAAATACCCGATCGGGAATGAAAGAAAGGATATGCCGGAGACCGTTTCCGGCTTACATACCATGAAAAACCGTTATTTCAGACAGCATCTTCTGTGTCTTATTACCGTACTTCTTCTGCTGAGCGCTCTTTTGAGCGGATGCGGCAGGGAGGGCAGCGGCTTTGAAACCGCAACCAATACTCCTACCGTAACCACTCCCACCTCCGGACGGGAGGACACTCCCACTCCGGAAGTTAAGCCCGAGCGGTTCCCGGGCCGTGCCAATGCCGACACAAAGACCGGGGCGAAAAAGGAACTGGCAAAAGGTGACGTTGCTCCCGATTTTACCGTTACGCTTCTGGACGGTACCTCTTTTAAGATGTCCGATCACGATGACGAAACCGTTCTTTTGAACTTCTGGGCAACCTGGTGCGGTCGGTGCGTGAACGAAATGCCGGGACTCCAGCAGCTTAAAGATGACGGCATCGAAGGATTTACCGTTTTATGCTTAAGCATTGACGATACAAAAGCCGAGGTAGAGCAGTTCCGTAAGGAGTCCTCCTATTCTACGTCTTTGCTCGGCAGCGCCAAAGGTACCGCCATCCCCGATTACTATCCGAGCGATTACATTCCGTATACGGTTCTTGTTCAGGGCGGCATCGTGCAGGAAATCTTCGTCGGCTCCCGCCCCTATAAGGATTACCGGAGCGCCGTTGACACCGTCATGTCCGGGCAGTGAATGCCCTTTTCCGAAAGGAACTTCGTATGCGTGACCAAAACGATAAAAAAACCCGTTCCCGGCTCCGAAAAGGACGCCCTTACATCCAGCTGCTGGCAGCGGTATTATATAACTGCAATTTTAAAGGCTTTGCCGAAGGAAAGATTTATAAAGGCCGCTCAAAAGGCGCCTGTGTTCCCGGGCTTAACTGCTATTCCTGTCCCGGCGCCGTCGCCTCGTGCCCTCTCGGCAGTCTTCAGACCGCGCTGGTCGGATCCAGATACCGCATTCCGTATTTTATCCTCGGAACCATCCTGCTGTTCGGACTGTTTCTCGGACGGTTCATCTGCGGATTTCTGTGTCCCTTCGGCCTGCTGCAGGACCTGCTGCACAAAATCCCCACCCCGAAAATTAAAAAAAGCCGCGTAACGAGGCTCCTTTCTTACGGCAAATATGTGATTCTTGCGGTTTTCGTGCTTCTGATTCCCTTATGGAAACTGGCGCCCGGCTTTTGCAAATACATCTGCCCGGCCGGCACCTTTGAAGCAGGACTGCCCCTTGTATTCAAAAATCCGTTTCTCCGCGAACTGACCGGACGGCTCTTTACGTGGAAGGTCTTCCTTCTGGTCGTCATCGTATCGGGCTCCGTATTCTGCTTCCGGGCCTTCTGCCGGTTTCTGTGCCCGCTCGGTGCGGTTTATTCGTTCTTCCAGCCGGTACAGCTGTACGGAATCCGCGTCGATCCGGATCGCTGCGTACAATGCGACGCCTGCGTTAAGGCATGTCCGATGGACATTAAAAAAGTCCGGGACCGCGAATGCATCCATTGCGGACAGTGTATCCCGTCCTGCCCCACAGGGGCAATTCATTACGGCATAAAAGCATCGGCGGGACCGGCCCCGGAGACTATCGAAAACACCTCCGGCGGGACGCTTTCCGAAACATCCCGGCCCGACCGGAATACCCGTAAGGTCATTCTGGTCCTGCGCCTTGTACTCCTCGCGCTTGCGCTTACATTATTCATCGCCGGCCTTCTGGGCGGAGGCTTTGAAGATGTCCTCGGCAAGGCGATCCGCATCTGTCACGAATGCATCGGCATCGGCTGAATAATCATAAAAACAAGAGGGCGAAGCATCTTGCTTTCGCCCTCTTACCATATTTCCACATTGGTTGCGAACCGGTTCATGACGGCCCGGTCGTGCGTAATAAAGATATAGGTCAGATGATACCGGTCGTGTAATTGCGCAAGGAGCGCAAGAATCTGCTCCTGCACGGTTACGTCAAGCGCCGATACCGGCTCGTCGAGTACCAGAATTTCCGGCTGTGACATCAAAGCCATGCCGATTGCGACACGCTGCCGCTGTCCGCCGGACAGTTCCGTGATCTTCCGTTCGCCGTAGTCTTCGGGAAGACCGATTGCCAGAAGCATTTCCTTTGCTTTTGCAATCCGCTCCTCCTTCGGAACCTTCCGGATCCGAAGCGGTTCCTCCAACAGCCAGAGCACCGATTTCGACGGGTTCAGGCTTCCGTAGGGATCCTGGAATACCATTCCGACTTTTCCTTTGATCTCCATCGTGCCGACAAGCGGACGGAGAAGCCCGCAGAGACATTTGGCGAGGGTGGATTTGCCGGAGCCGCTGCGACCGACAATTCCGTATACCTCCCCTCTTCTTACGGTAAGGTTATAATTCTCCAGTACTTTCGTACGGTAATTGAGCGGTTTGCGTCCGCGCAGACGGCCAAATGCCATGTGCAGGTGCGATACTTTGACAATCTCCTCGGAATCCTTTGGAACCTCCATACCCTTCGCATAGTTTGCGCCTTCGGAGGCGGCAATCAGCTGCTTCATATAAGCCTCCTTGGGATGCTCGAAAATCTCGTCTGCTTTTCCTTCTTCCACAACCAGCCCGTTATGAAATACCATTACACGGTCGCATAACCTCTTTACGATCGAAAGATCATGCGAGATGAACAGGATTGCGGTCTGATACTTCTTCTGCAGCCGCTCGAGCAGCGCAAGAATCTGTTCCTGCGTCTCCGCATCAAGTGCCGTCGTCGGCTCGTCGCAGATCAGCACCTTCGGATGATTTAACATCGCCATGGCGATCATGATACGCTGCCGCTGTCCGCCGGACAGTTTGGACGGGTAACTCGCAAGAATCCGGTCCGTATCCTGAAGATCCACCTCAAGAAGCGCTTCCGTAAGACGTGCTTTGATTTCTTCCCTGGTCCGTTTCTGCTCGCCGTGGGTGAGCATTTCCGCCATTTGCCGCCGAATCTTCATGGACGGATTTAAAGACGACATCGGCTCCTGGAATACCATAGCGATCTCAGCCCCGCGGTAACGCTGCATTTCCTTTGCGTTGTAATGGGACATGTCCACCTTATGGTATCCCGCCTCGTCCTCGTAAGTCACCGAAATGTCGCCGATGGCAGCGCCTTTTTCGGGCAGGAGATGCATCACGGACAGTGCCGTCACGCTCTTTCCGCTTCCGGACTCCCCGACGATCCCGAGCTTCTCCCCGGGTTTTAATTGAAATGAAATGCCGTGCACCACTTCATTCGGTTCGTTCGTGTCTGTGGCAAATGCGATGCGCAGGTCCTTCACCGTAAGCACGGCGTCTTCCTTCCCGGAACCTTCGCCCTTACTGTCGCTGCCATCGGTTTCGGGATAGCGCTCGTGAAGAATGCGGCGAATCTTCCTGCGGGCTTTGACCGGGTCTTCCGTATCGGCGGAATTGCCGGAATACACGTCGCTGATCAGGGTCACGCCGAGCACGCAAAGTGCCAGCACAAGCCCCGGGAACAATACCGTCCACGGAGAGAGGCGCAGATAGCTCTGCCCTTCGCTGAGCATCCGTCCGAGGCTCGCCTTCGGCGGCTGGACACCGAGTCCGAGATAGCTGAGGCCCGCCTCGGCAAGAACCGCATTATTGAAGCCGACTGCCATGGTCACAAGAAGCGTTGCGCGGATATTCGGAAGAATGTGGACGAAAAGGATCCTCATTTTCCCTGCTCCGAGAAGCTTCGCGTTCGCAACATAATCCATCGGAACCTGCTTTTTGATCTCGCTTCTAACCACGCGGGCGATACTCGGGATGAACAGGATACCGAGGGCCAGAATGACGTTCTTCTCACCCGTTCCGAAAATGCACACAAGCACAAGCGCCAGGAGAATTCCCGGGAACGCGAGAAGGCTGTCGTTGATCCGCATAACGATCGTATCGAACAGTCCGCCGAAGAAACCGGCAAGCGCGCCGATCAGCGTACCGACAATGCCGCCGATCACGATGGTCGCGGCGCCGATCAAAAAGGATGTGCCTGCACCTATCATCACGCGGCTTAAAACATCGCGTCCCAGCTGATCCGTTCCGAACGGATGCGCAAGCGTCGGGGCATGGTTTTTCAGTGCCGCATTGATCGCGGTCGGGTCATACGGCGTATGGATCATGCCCCACAATACAAGGAGCACCGTAAGGCCGAGGAACACGCCGCCGCAGATAAAGTTAAAGGAGCGGTATTTCTTCATTCGTTATCGCCCCCTTTCTGAACAAGCGTCTCGATCACGCCGTTTAGAACGATGACGATAATGCCGATGTAAAGAACAAGTGCCTGAACCACGTCGAAATCGCGGTTGGCGACACAAACGACCAGAAGCCGTCCGAGACCGTTAACACCGAATACCTGCTCAATCACGATGCTGCCGGCAACGATTTCCGAAACGATAACGCCCAGAAAGGTTACCGAAGCCGCAAGCGCGTTCGGAAGCAGATGCTTTCCGATAATCTCCCATTCGCCGAGGCCCTTGCTGCGGGCGGTACGGACATATTCCTTCTGCTTTTCCGTAAGAAGGGCGCTCCGCAGGAAACGGACGGTCATGGCGACCTTCGGAATCGCGATGGAAAGAGCCGGGAAGAACAGGTACGAAAGGCACGGTCCGAGGCCTTCATCATAGGAGACAAATGCCCCCGGAATAAACAGTTTAAGACCGATTCCCAGAACGACCGAAATAATGATTCCGAGGAAGAATCCGGGAATGGCCATAAAGGTCTGGTTTGCAAAAACGCCGGCCCGGTCGCCGATGCTTCCGGGATACCGGGCATACAGCATGCCGAGCGGGAACGATAATACTAAGATGATGACAAATGCAAGACCGGCCAGCAGAAGCGTGTTCGGAAGCATCTGGCGGAACAGATCCGAAACCGGACAGTTGAAACGGCTCGAAGTTCCGAGGTTTCCGTGCAAAACGCCGCCGATCCAGCGACCGTAACGGACGAATACATTGTCATTCAGTCCCATTTCCTCCCGAAGCGCCTCCACCTGTTCGGGCGTTGCTTCCGTGCCGAGCTTGGTCTGCGCGGCATCCCCCGGAAGGATGGCAAATGCCATAAAAGTAGCAAAAGAGAGCACCACAACAGCAGCTGCCATAGATAAAATCTTTCTCGCTGCCTTCATGGTGCTCCCTCCTTATTCTTTTCCTGACAGGCAGGCGTCTTACTTCTTCTCTTCGGGACGAAGACTTGCCATATCCTGCACGTAAACCGGATAAAACTTATATCCGGTAATTCCCTTCTTTACGGCCACCATCAGAGACGGGCTCTGAAGGAATACCGATGCCGCATCGTCAGCAAGACACTGCTGCGCAAGGGAATACAGTTCCTTCTTCTCGGAAACATCCGTCGTCGACATTGCCTTGCTGTACAGCTCGTCATAACGGCTGCTCTCGTAGTTGATAAAGTTCTTTGCGGAACCGCCGATGTAATACTTCAGAATATCGCTCGGTGCCAGCTGGGAATCGAGGCCGATGATCGTGGACTCGAAGTTGTGTCCCTTATAGACATCGGACAACCAGCTCGCCCATTCGATCAGCTGAATGTTCATCTTGATGCCGACCTTTGCAAGCTGGGAAACAAGGATTTCCGCAGTCTGCACATGGTATGCATAGTTCGACGGAACGGAACAGGTAAAGCTGAATCCGTTTTCATAACCGGCTTCCTTTAAGAGCTGCTTCGCCTTTTCCGGATCATAGGTATAGGTGTCGGTGCATGCATCGTTATAGTAGCTCTTGAATCCGGCAAATACGCCGCTGCCGATCTTCTTACCCTTGCCGCCGTTTAACATCTGCAGGATCTCATCCTTGTTCACTGCATAGTTGATCGCCTGACGGACACGGATATCGTCGAACGGCTTCACCTTATTGTTCAGGAAAAGGCCCTGAACAAGGCTCATTTCACCGACCTCAATGTTGTAGGTTCCCTTCAGCTGCTCGGCCTGATCGACCGTCAGATAAGGGAATACGTCAATCTCTCCGGCCTGCAGCTTCAAAAATGCCGCATCGGTGCTCTCGGAGATGGAGAAGGTGACTTTGTCATAATAGGCCTTTTCGCCGTAATAATCGTTGTTCTTCTCCATGACAAAGCTCTTCATGGGAGTATACGATACAAAACGGAAAGGACCGGTTCCGACCGGCTTGGTCGCCAGATCGGTGTAATCTTTCGGAACAATGCTGCAGGTAAGATACCCGATCAGCTCCGTGTTGGCTTCCTTCAGGCGGATGATAACGTATTCGGTTCCATCCTTCTGCTCGGTAACAATGTCGGATATAATAGAAAGCGCGGCCACTGCATTAACCCCTGCTTCCGGAGTTTCAAGCATGCCCGCACAACGTTTCAGAGAATATATAACGTCCTCTGCAGTAACTTCCTTGCCGTTATGGAATTTCACACCCTTACGCAATTTGAAGGTGTATTCTTTTCCATCGGTGGAAATCTGATAATCTTCCGCTACCGCAGGAACAAGATTGCCGTTCTGGTCCGGTTTTACCAAACCTTCATAAACATTATACAGCACTTCTTTAGTTCCTGCCGCAACTGCTTTGTGTGGGTCAAGACTATCCAAATCCTGTGTGATTCCGACTGTCACCGAACCATTCCCGCTTTTCTTTGTGTTGCCTTTGCATCCGCAAAGTGCAGCCGCCGAAACGGTAACCAGAAGGGCCATGAGAATATATTTCTTCATGTTTCCTCCTTCGCGGCATAAGAGTTGCCGCTGCTTCGATTTACAAGCGTATCATAACACATTTTCCGCGGAATGCAAGACCTTTCGGTGCGGGAGCCTCAAGGGATTGTGAAAAATGCGTGGATTTCTTGCGGGTATCGGGAAAATGTGGTAGGATATCTGGCATGGGGGTAACATTATGAAAAGAATCCTGTTAACCGTCTGTTTCCTCCTGTGCGCCGCTTTTTGTTTCGGCTGTGCAGAGGACTCTGACGAAACAATAAAACCGGGACGCAGACGGGAAGCGGCATCCGTAACCCCGACACCGACCGAACTTCCGACCCCGACTCCTACGCCGAGTCCTACACCGACCCAAACACCGACTCCGACTCCGAGTCCTACGCCGGTCCCTGACGATGACCGGATCCATACGATGGAGTTCGGATACACGCCGGAACAGGTATTGTCGTATTATCTGGAAACGGGTCTCCAGCCCGAGTATGCGAAGGGCCAGAACTATAATTTCGTAAAGAAGTGGAAAACCACGGTCATTGTCCGTGTGGAAGGCTCTCCCGATGACGACGACCGCGAGGTGATGCGAAACCTGTTTGAACAGCTGAATCAGGTGAAAGGCTTCCCGGGGATACGCTTGGCAAAGGAGGGCGAGGAACCTTCCCTAATCATCCGTTTCCTTCCGAAGGACGAATACAATCCGTACGCAAAGGCAGCCATCGGCGATGAGCTGACCGACGGGTATTCCCTGATCTGGTTCCGGTACGGAATCATTTATGAGGCCGAGATCGGAATCGTAAACGACTTAACCAGGACGAACAAGAACCACGTAATCTTAGAAGAGATCGTGCAGTCCCTCGGCTTGCAGAACGACAGCTATTCGTATCCGGACAGCCTGTTCTACCAGGGTTATAACGAGCCGCAGAGACCGTCCGATCTGGACTGGCTTCTCGTCCGTTTCCTGTATCATGAAAAAATGCAGCCTCTTATGGAAAAGCCGGAAATCCTGCTTGTCGCCGAAGAGGTTCTTGCGGAATAACCGCCGCTACTATATTTTGTACGAACCGTTCCGGCAAGGCATACCGGACAACGGAAAGAAAAGAGGACTTCATGCAAAATCTCGAAGGTAAAAAAACCGCGTTGGATGACAATGCGGAAATCTATAAGGCTTATGCGGATCGTGCCGATTCCCTCACGGCAAAGCAGCATTGGAAATCCCTCGACCGTAAAGGCAAATGGGAATATTTCTGCTCCTATTATCTGTGGAAGACGCTGCTGGCGCTTGCCATCGTCGCGCTGCTTGGATACATGCTGTATTCTTCCCTGAAGCCGAAGCCGGAGGAACTGGCATTTGTCGTAATCCTCGATCTCACGATGGATCCCGAGACCGTCGAGGACCAGTTCGAAAACTATGTGAAGGTCGCCGGATATGACCCTAAGAAGGCCGTGATCACTTCCGATAAGCGTCTGACCTCTTCCGGAAACAACGCAAACGACATTACCACGATTTCCACTTACATTTTCGCAGGCACCCTGGACATTATGGTTGCCGGCAACCTGACGATTGAACGCTATGCTTCGCAGGGGGCGCTCCGGGATCTTGCCGAAACGCTTCCGGACGATATTTTAAAAGGCATTCCGGAGGAAAAGCGGTATTATTTCCACTATGTTCCGAATAAGGATGCCATCTTAGGCAACGAGGAGCGGGACATTCTGGTCGGTCTTCGCATGGACGGCACCAATCTTGTGGAATCTGCGAAATACACCGACAAGGAAACCGGATATGTTCTGGCGCTGGTCACAACCGGCAAGGAGAACAGGCTTCCGGGAATTTACAAGATCCTCCGCGCGATCTTTGAATTGCCGCAGCTGACGGAATCTTAAAAAACAAGGCACGATGGACTTCTCCATCGTGCCGTTTTTTTACTATTCTTCGTTCTTTTCTTCCACTTCTCTGGTTTCATCCAGTCTGTGCTTGTACTGGTCGCCGTTCGGAACGTCTTCCATCACATGCTCACAGGAATCCACATACTTTAAATACTCCTCGCATTCGGGAAGCATATACCGGTATTCCGTAATATCCACGATCATATTCGGCATCTCGCAGAACAGTTCCCCGTCTAAAAGCGTTGCCGCGAAAATGTAGAAATTACCGGGCTTCGGAAGAACGTCCCGTTCGCAGATCAGAAACGTCTCCGTTCCGCGCTTCAGCCCGCCGGCCTTGATCAGCGTAATATTCTTGAACCGGGGCAGTTCGCCTTTCACGTTGTCGACGATCCGGATCGTGTAATACGTAAGCGGGCTCATCTCGTCGTTATTCCGGTATTTGGTTTTATCATAGGAGACCACTTCCGCGACAAATACATAGGAAGCATAGGTGGTAACCTGATACAGATCGTTTTCATTGATCTCGAAGGTCGCCGTATAAGGCTTCACCTTCATTTTCTTGGTTCCGATCACTTTCGCGACCGAGAACGGTTCCTCACCACAGCTGCAGAGAAGCAAAGCCGTGATAAGACACAGCGCCAGAATTCTTCTCTTTCTGCCCATCTAACCTCGCCTCCTTGAAAAAAAAGCAGCACAGCGATGAGGCTGTGCTGCAATCAAACGATTCCAATACGGTTTCGAAAATCCGAAACCTGCTTTCGTCTTATGACTACGCGCCCCGTGGTCTCACGGGTCTGTCCCCACCGGCATATCCACATTACCATATAAAACAAGTCTCTGTCAAGGGAAGTTATGTTTCCTGATGCGGTTCCGGTACGGGTGCGTGGCGTTTTTTTGTGCTTATTTTTTCGTGATATAACCGAGTGCCACAAGCGTCTCGGCGGAAAGAATTGCTCCGCCTGCCGCGCCGCGCTTCGTGTTGTGGGAAAGGCCTACAAACTTCCAGTCATAAACCTTGTCCTCACGAAGACGTCCTGCCGAAACAGCCATTCCGCCTTCCAGATCACGGTCCAGAGCGCACTGCGGACGGTTGTCCTCTTCAAAATAATGGATGAACTGCTTCGGAGCGCTCGGAAGCTCAAGTTCCTGCGGAAGTCCCTTAAAAGCGGCCCATTTTTCAAGAATCTGCTCCTTCGTGGGCTTCTTTTTAAACTTTACGAATACGGCTGCGGTATGTCCGTCGCTTACCGGAACACGGATGCACTGCGTCGTGATCACCGGTCCGTCTGCCTTCACGATCTCACCGTTCTCAATACGGCCCCAGATACGAAGCGGCTCCTGCTCGCTCTTCTCTTCCTCGCCGCCGATATAAGGGATAACGTTGTCGATCATCTCCGGCCAGTCCTTAAACGTCTTGCCGGCACCGGAAATCGCCTGGTACGTCGTTGCAACGATCTCATAAGGTTCGAATTCCTTCAAAGCGTGAAGCATGGGCGTATAGCTCTGGATGGAGCAGTTGGGCTTAACGGCTACAAAACCGCGCTCCGTTCCGAGACGCTTTCTCTGGAACGGGATAATGTCATAGTGCTGCGGGTTCAGTTCCGGAACAACCATCGGAACATCCGGCGTCCAGCGGTGTGCGCTGTTGTTGGAAACAACGGGGGTCTCGGTCTTCGCATAAGCGTCCTCGATGGCGCGGATCTCGTCCTTCGTCATATCTACAGCGGAAAATACGAAGTCCACCTCTGCTGCCACAGCCTCAACCTCGTTTACGTTACGTACGATCAGGTTCGCAACGCCTGCGGGCATGGGAGTCGTCATCTTCCAGCGGTCGCCTACGGCTTCCGCATAAGTCTTTCCGGCACTTCTCGGGCTTGCGGCAACCATTGTTACCTTAAACCACGGGTGATTTTCCAAAAGAGCAATGAATCTCTGTCCTACCATACCGGTAGCGCCCAGGATTCCGACTTTAAACTTTTCTTTTACTTCTACTGCCATGACGGCCTCCTTGCTGCGGAATCATTTTGCACTCCGAATCCCGCAAAATGTATTTCTGTGACGGACATTTGTCCGTAAACTTGCCTTATTGTATAACACGAAAACGAAAAATGCAAGTCTTTTTTTCATTTTCCGTAAAGCTTTTTAATTGTAGGACGGGGTACGGATATCATCGTAGTATTCGTGCATCGTGATAACCAGCACCTTCATGGCATCGTCAAGGCTGTCCGCGACTACCGCATCACGGATTTCAAAGGAGCAGTCAATAATATTACAAACCGTTTGACCGTCGTCATCCTTGTCAACGAGAAGGAAGAACTCGTATCCCTCAAAGTTCAGGGCGATGCTGTCCATCCGCTGCGTGCTGCCGGGCTTCGTCTCGTCCTCCGGCCAGAAGGTAACATAAATCCGGTCCGTGGAATCAATGCCGTTGAAGATCGCATAAGCGTCCGATTCCATCCCCGCGGCTTCTTTGTCGCCGTAGCCTTCGAATTCGACATTCTTCGACTTAAGATAGATGGCAAGGTCCTCCCAGGACATCTTACCCATTCCGGCGACCACGCCCTTAAGAAGATCGACATACTGCTCGGAGTATTCGGAATACCAGTAATCCCTTACAAATCCCTCATTCGGGTCTTTCGCGGTATATTCGCCGTACGCACCCATCCATTCCCATACGAAACGGTCCGGAAAATCCTCATATTTATAATCGACGCAGATCTCACCGCTTGCGTACGGAGCCAGATAGCCGTTGTTAAACCATACCTGAAGTCCGTCATCGGTGGCAACCCAGCCGACGGTTCCGTCAAGAACCGCTTCCTTTACCTGATCCTTCCAGTTGTCCCAGAAACCGGATCTGTTCGCCTCGGGGCTTAACAAAAGGATCATGTCCTCCACCATGGCGTTCCGGTCACAGATCAGGGTATCCAGACTGATCTTCTCTCCGGTTTTCGTGTTAAAGGTATGGCCGGTACGGGCGGCGTACGGATGCGCTCCGCCAAGATAGGTATCGTCCAGGCGGGCATAAGAGAAGACTTTCGAATCGCAGCGCCATACATGAATCGTGTTTTGTTCAAACCACTGATCTCCGAATGGTGCCGTAATCTCTTCAAACATCTCCGCCACATTCTTCCTTACTTTGTCATTCGCCTGGTTCTCCTCAAGATTCTGCTGACGGATTGCTGCTGCCAGCTCCGGATAGCCGTAGGAAGTGATATAAAGATAATCCAGCTCGGAATCAAATGCGGGTCCTTCGCCGATAAAAAACTCACAGTAACGGTCACATCCGTCACCCTTTGCCACAACATAATTCGGTCCGACGAAAACCTCGGGAACCGGAAGCGATGACGTGGGTGTCGGGGTCGGCTCTTCGGTGGGGTTCACCGTCGGAGTCGGTTCCTCCGTCGGGGTCGGTTCCGAAGTCGGTTCTTCGGTAACTTTCTTTCCGCCCTTACGGGATTCGCCCTTCTCGGGCTTCTCGGAATCCTTTCCGCATGCCGCAAGGCACAGGATTACAATAATCAATACAGTTAATCGGAAAAAAGCTTTCATGTTTTCCCCTTTCTTCATTCCGGGTTATTCCCTGTTCTTCTCAATATATTCCGCAAGTAATTGTTCGAGATCCCGGTATCCCGTTATTTCATTGGCGCGTCTTCGAAGGGTTGCGGAATCCGGGTATCCCGCAAAATACCATGCAACATGGCTGCGCATGGCCGGCATCGCGCGCCGCTCTCCGTACCGGCTGATTGCCATGGACGCATGCCGAAGAGCCGTCTGCGCCACTTCCCGGACGGTTGGTCTTTCGGGTACTTCCTTTCCGGCAAATGCAGCCGCGCACTGTGCAAAGATCCACGGATTGCCCCGTGCCGCCCTTGCGATCATAACGCAGTCAACACCCGTCTCCCGTTTCATCCTTATCGCCTTTTCGGCGCAGTTGACGTCGCCGCTTCCGATGACCGGCACCGAGACGGCTTTCTTCACCTTCCGGATGCAGTCCCAGTCGGCCGTTCCGCCGTAGTATTCGCCGCGAAGCCTTCCGTGAACAGCAATGGCCGATGCTCCGGCCGCCTCACAGATTTTTGCGACCTCCACGGCATTGTCCCGGTCAAATCCTTTGCGAATCTTTACAAGCACGGGCTTGGGCTGTGCCTTCACCATTGCCTCTACGATCCTCCCGATCCGCTCCGGGTCCTTCATCAAAGCGGAACCCTCGCCGTTATTAACGACCTTCGGAACCGGACAGCCCATGTTAATATCAAAAAAATCAAACGGCCGCTCAGCAAGATATGCCGCCTGCTCCGCCATAATGGAAGGGTCGCTTCCGAACAGCTGGAGCGCGATCGGATGCTCCGCCTCCGCAGTTCCGAGCAGTTCCTCGGTGTTCCGGTTTTTATACATGACGCCTTTGGCGCTGACCATTTCCGTATATAAAAGCCCGGCGCCCTGTTCCTTGCATAAAAGACGGAACGGCAGGTCTGTCACACCTGCCATCGGTCCTAAAGCCAGTTCGGTCTCAATTGTAACGTTTCCGATGCGAAAACTCATGCTTTTCCTTTCCGCTTCGGCTGTCTGTCATAAATAATCTGCAATCCCTTTAACGTGAGGTCCGGATCATAAACATCGATCATGTCGGTTTCGCCGGAAATGATCCGTCCGAGACCGCCGGTCGCAACGACCTTCATCTCGGAAAGGCCGGCCTCTTCCTTCACCTTTTTGATGATGTATTCCGTCTGTCCGATGCATCCGTAAACAAGACCTGCCTGCATACTGGAAATCGTATCCCTCGCCAAAATGCTTTCCGGCTTCTCGATTGCAATCTCCGGAAGCTTGGCCGTCTCATTCCACAATGCGTTTGCGCAGATGCGGATGCCCGGGCTTGTAATACCGGTTTCAAATATGCATCCCGGAAGCACCAGGTCGTAGGTGGTTGCCGTACCGAAATCGATTACCATGACCGGCGAACCGTAAAGCTCGTATCCGGCAACACAGTCCACCACGCGGTCGGCGCCGAGTTCCTTCGGATTGGCCATATTGATGCGAAGTCCGGTCTTCATGCCCGCGCTTACGACGATCGGAGTACGGTTTAAATACTTAATGATGCCGGAATTCAGCGAATGCATGATGCCGGGAACAACTGACGCTACAATGACGTCCTTCAGTTCCCCGACCTCGAAACCGCAGCCGGCAAGAAGGGACGTGATCCATACACCGAACTCGTCACTCGTCCGCTGCATCTTCGTCGTCATGCGGAAGGTCCGCACGATTTCCTTACCGTTAAATACGCCAAATGTGATATTCGTGTTGCCGACATCGACAACAAGCAGTAATCTCTTCTCTTTGCCCGAATCCACAAGGGACCGGTTCTCGTTCACAAGCCTACTCATCCCCGTCTTCTCCTAAGAAAAATACTCTGAAATACATCTCTAACGATTCGAGAAAATCCCGCTGCTCCGATTGCAGCTTCTTGATTTCAAGCGCGCTTCCGATCTCGTCGAACATCGCGTCTGCTTCATTGGCCGAAACCGAGAATTCGAGATTGCCTTTTTCGTCATACTCAAGCATCAGCCGTCCGCCCACCTTTTCCGTAAAAAAGACGCACATGATCTTCAGCTGGTCCTTCACGTCCTGCGGCAGATTGTCAAAATCCGGATTCAGATAAAACAGCTTCTCGTAAGAGCTTGCGCCGCACAGAACAACTTTATCCTGATACACGATTGAAAATGCCTCCTTAAACAAGCG
>CAMIWE010000013.1 GCA_946402335.1 uncultured Lachnoclostridium sp. | reverse complement strand
GTGGAAGCGCCGAGATGCGGGATTGCGATAACACCCTTCATGCCTGCGGTGCGGGCATTCGGGAAATCGGTGATATAATGGGCAACTTTGCCGGAAGCAAGTGCCTCTTCCATTGCGTCGTCATCAACCAGAAGGTCACGCGCGAAGTTCAGAATCACAACGCCGTCCTTCATCATGGCAATCGTATCGCTGTTGATCATCTTCTTGGTATCATCAAGAAGCGGAACATGTACGGTAATATAATCGCACTCCTGGAAGATCTCCTCACGGGTATTTACATGAATAACGTTGCGGGAAAGCTTCCATGCATTCTCTACGGAAATGTAAGGGTCGCAGCCGTAAACGGTCATGCCGAGAGCGCTGGCCGCATTGGCAACCAGAACGCCGATTGCGCCGAGACCGATAACGCCGAGTTTCTTGCCCTGGATTTCCTTGCCGGCGAATTTGCCTTTGCCTTTCTCAACAAGCTTGGCAACATTCTCGTCGTCCTTAATGCTCTGTACGAAATCGATTCCGCCGAGGATATCACGGCTGGTAAGAAGAAGGCCTGCAATTACAAGCTCCTTTACACCGTTTGCATTGGCACCGGGTGTGTTAAATACAACGACACCTTTCTCAGCGAGCTTATCAAGCGGGATGTTGTTTACGCCGGCACCGGCTCTTGCAACCGCAAGCAGCTTGTCACTGAATTCCATATCATGCATTGCCGCGCTGCGCACAAGCGCAAGATCGGCATCGTTAAAATCATCAACCTTTTCATACTTGTCGTTAAAAACGTCCAAGCCCACCTGTGCGATGGGATTCAAACATGCGTATTTCATATCTCATCATTCTCCTGTTAACACGTTGTCATTAAGCGTTCTCTTCTTCGAACTTCTTCATGAATGCAACCAGCTTCTCAACACCTTCGATCGGCATAGCATTGTAGATGGATGCACGCATACCGCCGACACTTCTGTGTCCCTTAAGGTTTACGAAGCCTGCTTCGGTAGCTTCCTTGATGAACTTCGCATCGAGATCGGCATCGCCGGTTACGAACGGAACGTTCATAAGGGAACGGGAATTCTTCTCAACAGTGCCCTTGAAGAGCTTGCTCTGATCAAGGAAATCATAAAGAATCGCAGCCTTCTTCTCGTTGCGCTCCTTCATTACCTCAAGACCGCCCTGCTTCTTGAGCCACTTGAATACCTTGCCGCAAATGTAAATGCCATAGCACGGAGGGGTATTGTACAGAGAATCGTTGTCCGCATGCGTCTTGTACTGAAGCATGGTAGGAGTACCCGGAAGAACGTCCTCGGTGATCAGGTCTTCACGAATGATCGCGATAACGACACCGGCAGGTCCGATGTTCTTCTGAGCGCCGCCGTAGATAACGGCATACTTGGAAACATCCATGGGCTCGCTTAAGAAGCAGGAGGATACGTCAGCAACGAGATCCTTGCCCTTGGTGTTCGGGAGAGTTTTGAACTTGGTACCGTAAATGGTATTGTTCTCGCAGATATAAACATAGTCCGCATTCTCATCGATCGGGAGATCGGAGCAATCCGGAATATAGGAAAATGTCTTGTCTTCGCTTGAAGCAATGCACTTTGCATCGCCGAACTTCTGAGCTTCCTTGAAAGCTCTCTTCGCCCACTGACCGGTAACGATATAGTCAGCGACCTTGTTCTTCATAAGGTTCATCGGGATCATTGCGAACTGCAGATGTGCGCCGCCCTGAAGGAACAGAACCTTGTAATTATCCGGAATATTGAGAAGGTCACGAAGATCCTGCTCTGCATCCTTGATAATCTTGTCAAATACTTTGGAGCGGTGGCTCATCTCCATAACGGACTGGCCGCTGCCCTGGTAGTCGAGCATTTCTGCTGCGGCTTCCTTTAATACTTCTTCCGGCAATACAGCCGGACCCGCGGAAAAGTTATAAACTCTTGCCATGGTTACATCCTCCTTTAGAATATATCGGTAATTTATTTTGGTACGGTTTTTGCGGTCTCGGGAGACACTATCTGCCGGGGCCACCGTACAATCCTCATTCTATTCCTTCCACCCGTAAAAGTCAACCTCCGTTGCACGATATCTGCCAAAAGTTGCGCATTATTTTTCTACCGGCCTAACACACAAAAAACGGCTGCCGGAAATCCCTCCGGCAACCGTCTCAAAGTCCTGTTTTTCTTACGGCAAATGTGCCGTATTTATCCGGTAAAATTCGTCCAAACACGCGGCTTCTCCGCCTTCGATCAAATAGCGTCTCCGCTCTTTGGCTCCGACTGCCATACCGACGTCCACAGGCTGTCATCCGGCTGCAGCTCGCAGACGATGACGGCGGGTCCTTTGCCGGCATAGGCGGCCGTGATGACCTTTTCCGCCTCCTCCTTGGTCCGTACACGGTAACCGGGGATTCCCATCGCTTCGGCGATGCGGACGTAATCCGGTCCTTGCGGCAGTTCCGTCTCAAAGAACCGGTCTCCGTAGAACATATGCTGCCACTGGTGTACCAGTCCGAGGGCGTGATTGTCAAATACGATGTCGATAACCGGAAGCCGGTATCTCGCCACCGTGCTCAGTTCGTTCATATTCATGCGGAAGCATCCGTCGCCGGTTACATTGATGACCTTTTCGCCCGGTGCGGCACATGCTGCGCCGATGGCAGCAGGGAGTCCGTACCCCATCGTTCCGAGTCCGCCGGAGGTCAGAAAGCGGTGCGGCTTTGTTACGCGGTAATTACGCGCCATCCACATTTGATGCTGTCCTACATCTGTAGAAAGAATGGCGTTTCCGGCTGTGATCCGGTCAATCAGCATGGCCAGATAGGTTCCGTCAAGTGCAGTTCCGCTGGAAGGATCCATCCTGCGAAGTCCCTCCTCGCGGTCCTTCTCCCGAAGCTCGCACATGCGGCTCATCCATTCCGGATTGTGCTTCTTCGTAACCCGTTCCGAATACCCGCGGAGGCTTTCCTTTACATCGCCGCGGATCCATGCGTCCGCCGTAACGTTTTTATTGATTTCCGCCGCATCCAGATCGATCTGGCAGATTTTCGCCTGCCGGCAGAACGTTGCGGTATCGCCGGTCACGCGTTCGCTGAAACGCACGCCGAGCGCGATGACACAGTCGCATTCGCGAAGCGCGGTATTGGCCGCCTTTGTTCCGTGCTGGCCGACCATTCCGAGGTAGCGGTGGCCGCTTCCGGGATAGGCGCTCTTGCCCATCAGGGTTTCGCAAACCGGTGCGTCCAGATATTCGGCAAATGCGGCAATCTCCTCTTCCGCATCCGAAGCAACGGCTCCGCCGCCGGTTAGGATCACGGGGCGCTTCGCCTCGTTGATGATATTCCAGAATAGGTCCGCATCGCCGGCATCCGTAAAGGCTTTGCCGTGTTTGACGGTCCCGCAATTTGCAAGACACTTCCGGTATTCTTCGTCCGACAGTTCCGCCCTGGTTACATCCTTCGCGATATCCACAAGAACCGGTCCGCGGCGTCCTTCCGAGGCAATCTCAAATGCCCGCTTCATTACCGAAGGCAGCTCATGAATGTCTTTTACCAGGTAATTATGTTTCGTAATGGGAAGCGTGATACCGAATATATCCACCTCCTGGAAACTGTCCTTTCCGATGGAATCCACCGCAACGTTGCAGGTAATGGCAACCAAGGGGACACTGTCCATCATGGCGGTGGCGATACCCGTTACGAGGTTGGTCGCACCCGGTCCGCTTGTCGCCATGCATACGCCCGGCTTTCCGCTGACCCGCGCATACCCGTCGGCCGCGTGACAGGCGCCCTGCTCATGTGCCGTCAAGATATGCCGTATCCCGTTGTCTTTGCATAAGGCATCATACAGAGCCAGATTGGTGGCTCCGGGATAGCCGAATACCGTATCAACTCCCTGCTCGCGCAGGCATCGGATTACAATTTCCGCTCCGGTCATGGGATTCCTTTCCCCGGGATGTCCCGGTAATGTGTATCGTATCCGTTTCGGCATATGCCGATCCCCTTTTCCGAAAAGAAGGGATTAAACGGGATGCTAACGGTATTTCTCCTCCGTAACGGTCCAGTCCACGGTCTTGATGTTATCGCCCCACAGCTTCTGCGCCAGATTTACCATACGGTCTCTTGAGAAGCCTTTGCCGTCCCCGAACTTAAGACACCCGTGCTCTGCAGCCAGCGAAAGCGTATAATCCTGCAGCGCGTATACGGTGAAATTGCAGCGGGAACGGAACCGTGACCCGTCATAGTTATAATGGTTTACGAGCGGGATAACCGTGCTCTCCTTAACATACTTCGTGTCGCCGTCCTTGTAGAACTCGACATAAGCCATGCCCTCGAGTTCGCAGTCGGCATTTCTAAAGATGGAAAGGAAGTTGCCGAGGGAATAATAAACCGGCATCTTCGTTCCGTCCGGACGGTCATAAAACTCCATCGGCTGGCAAATGTGCGGATGTGCGCCGATCACGACGTCAACGCCGTACTCCGCAAAACGCTTTGCCCACTCCTTCTGGTAAGAGGAAGCACTCAGGGAATACTCGGTTCCCCAGTGCGGGAATACAACGACGAAATCGGCGATTTCCCTGGCGCGTTCCACATCGCGTTTTACCTTGGAAACTTCCAGAATATCAATCGAGTACGGAGCTTCCTTCAGCGCCGAATTGATATTCACGCCATAGGTATAATTCAAAAGGGCGATCTTAATGCCGTACTTCTCGACCACCGCGATCTGCTCCTGGGACTCGGCGCTGTCATGCATTCCGAGAACCGTGATGTTCGGATAATTCTTCCAGAAATCAAGGGTTGCCTGAATGGCCTTATATCCGTAATCCGAGGAATGGTTCGTCGCCGAAGTGACCACGTTAAAGCCCGCCTTCATGAATTCCTCGGCCGCCTCGTAAGGCGTGTTGAAGGTTGCATATCCGTGATAGGAACCCCAGCGGTTTCTCTGCTTGATATAATCCACCTCGGTACCGGAGGACTGGTATCCGCCGTCACCGCCGAGAGGCGTCTCCTGGTTGATCACGGCGAAATCCGCCATCTTCGCATACGGCTCAATGTTATCGTAGTAGCCGGCAAAGCTGAATTTGCCGTCACCGAGATACCCGTCTTCCAGAATATCCCAGTCATACAGATTGTCGCCAACCGCCACAAGCGAAACGACCTTCGGCATCGGCGTCGGCGTCGGTGTCGGCGTGGGCGTCGGCGTATCGGTCGGCACCGGTGTGGATGTCGACTTTTTCGTCGGGGTTACGGAAGCCGGCGTATCGGTAACTCCCGATCCGCCCGGATTGCCCGGCTTCTTCATAAGACCCGCAACAAGCCATACAAGAAGCCCGATGATTACGATCCCGAACAGCGCGATCGCAATCTTTCTGCGCTGACGGCTCTTCCTCTTGCGTTCCTGATAGGCTCTGCGAAGTCTTTCGTATTCTCTCTGATCCAAAACAAAACCTCCTTCGGGACGCTTCCGCTCCCAAAGTTTTCCCGTTCTGCCGGATACCGCTCGGGGCATCCGGTCGATGATGTCATGATTACGGAAAATGCGTGATAATGCGTCATACACCACGCAATCCGCTATGTTTTATACTTTACTAAACTTCCGTGCAAACTTCAAGACCTTGTTCAAAATCTGTGTTCCTGAAAAAAAGTGCAAAAAAGTTCAAAAAAAGTTGAAATATCATATATCATTTTCCGAAATAATGTGCTACAATAATTCAGTCAGTAAAAAAACCACTCATTTTTTTAGGAGGGAATAACGCAATGACTTTCGCAGAACTGTTGGAGATGGCTACCGATATTAACTGCTCGGATATCCATATCACTGTCGGAACTTCACTTGCCCTCAGACGGTTTGGTGAACTCCGTATTTTGGAACCCGCACCTAGCGCTGCAGAGTCCAAGCAAATGATTTATTCAATCCTCAGTGAGGATCAGCGTAGATTTGTCGATGCAGGCAATGACCTTGATGTCGGTGTAATGCTTCCCGACGGCCGCCGTATTCGTGCCAATGTTTACCATCAGCGTAACAATCTGGCGTGCAGCATCCGTATCCTGGAGCAGAATATTCCTTCCTTTATGGAATTGGGACTTCCCTCCGCAATTAAAGATATGGCTGAAACGCCCCGCGGACTTGTACTGGTAACCGGTCCTACCGGTAGCGGTAAGTCCACGACCCTCGCCTCGATGGTTGCCTACATCAACAAGACCCGCGCCCGTCACATCATCACGATTGAGGACCCGATCGAGTACGTATACCCTTACAACAAGGCAATGATCCATCAGCGTGAGGTCGGCCGTGATGTTGATAACTTCTCATCCGCTCTCCGTTCCGCACTGCGTGAGGATCCGGATATCATCCTTGTAGGTGAGATGCGTGACTTCGAAACGATTCAGGCCGCGATCAGCGCAGCTGAGACCGGACACCTGGTTCTTTCCACACTGCACACCACTTCCGCAGCACAGACGATTGAGCGTATCATCGATGCGTGCCCGCTGGAAGGCCGTGACCAGATCAGAAACCAGTTCTCTAACGTAATCCGCGGCGTATTCACGCAGCAGCTGCTTGCAAGAAGCGACGGACAGGGCCGTGTGCTTGCTTCCGAGGTTATGATCGGAACGCCCGCTATCACGAACCTGATTCGTGAGAACAAGACCCTTCAGATTCCTGCCATGATGCAGGCCGGACGCAGCGCCGGAATGCGTACCATGAACGAAGACCTTGCAAACCTGATCCGTCAGGAACTCGTTACCAAGGAAGAGGCCTTCAAGGTATCGCCCGACGTATCCGCCCTCAGAAAGATTCTCGCAGGTACCTGATCGTATCAAGCAATCCAAAACAACGAAATCCCCGGAGAAGTTCTCCGGGGATTTTTTATGCTCTTAATCTCTGCCATGCGGCGATGTGCCGTGATCGACACTCCCTATAACCGCTCTTCTATTCCAATATCGTAATCCGCCCGTCAATCTTCGCATCCAGTCCGTTGTTGGTCGCGAAATACTCTTCGATGATGTTGTTCACGGAAGTCGCCACAACGCGCGGTTTCATGTTGGTCTTGATCTCCTCAAGCGGTACGCCGAAGAACTCATCGAAGTTATTGTAGTGATAAGCCTGTATTCCGAGTTTGATCCGCATATCATCGGTAATCTCTTCGCCTTTAAACGTAAACGATTCAATCGTGTGTGTCGACTTCCGGTACGTTACGCGAAGGGCGCTCGAAATCTGATAAAACTCCGTCTCGCCGACCCACGCCTCATCACGGAAAAGGTGCCGGAAAATCCGACGGATCTGCGCGCCGGTTACCTCAACCAGATACAGGTTATCGTCGAACGGCGTGTTCTCCACCATATCCTGATATTCGATGACCGGTCCGAGTTCTTTCTTACGGATACTTCCCGAACCGAACAGCATGACATCATAGCTTGCTTCCCACGCCATCAGATCGGCGTACAGGTTCCCCATTTCGGTCTCCTGCTCGCGGCTCGGATGCGTCAGTTTCCGTGCCCAGCGGGTCACGACGCGTTTGTATTTGCTGTCGGTCTTTGTGCGGTAGCTGTCGATCAGTTCCTCCATGACATCGTCCTTCGGAGCGGTGTCTTCATTGATCGGAACAGTACGCCATTTCCAATCCTCGAGCACTTTCTTCTCGGTATCATACTGCAGGTCAAAGCGGCCGATCACACCGGTCCCGGTTCCGGCCTGCACGATCGGTATTCCGTTCACCACGTCGGCCTTATCCATAAACGTATGGGAGTGTCCGCCGATGATCAGGTTTACGCCCCAGTCGGGATCAAGCATCTCGGCAAGCTTCCGGTCATTCTCATAACCGATGTGTGTCAGAAGGATCGTCATATCGGTACGGATGGTCCGGTAGTTATCGCAGATGATGCCGACTTCCTTTGCAGCCGATTCAAGATCGATAAAGGTTCCGATGATCTTCTCGGAACGCGTGGAAGCAAGCACTTCCTCGGTCAGAATGCCGATGAACATGATTCGCATTCCTCCGACATCGAGATTGATGTACGGCGTGAATACGCGCGCATTATTCATTGTAATAAACAGGTTCGCATTTACGATCGGAAACTTGGCACATTTTTCGAGGAACAACAGGTGGGCAAATCCGTAATCCACCTCGTGATTTCCGATGGTCGCTACGTCCGGGGCGAGATTGTTCATCAGATCGATCGTCGAGAGCCCCTGGTATTCGGAGTCGATGACCGATCCGCGGAACATGTCTCCCGCGACGGCATAGATCACATTTTCCCTTTCCTGCCGCGTCTTTGCAACATACCCGGCAAGACGGCTCAGTCCGCCCGTTTCCTTTCCGTCAGCTTCCTTCGGCAGAAAATCCCCGTGCAGGTCATTTGAATGCAGTATCGTCAGTTTCTTGATGTTATCTTCCATGTGCTGCCTCCGCTTCGATTGTTCTGTTTCCGTCGGGAAGAACTGTTCCCGACACCTGCTTCATATTGTTTCGTCGTCGGGCTTATTTGCCTGTCTCAACCTTTGTGATCTTTCCGGATGCATCCGAATAGATGGTAATCGTACCGCCGTAATAGTCCTCATGGAAGGTTGCCTTTTCGTTCGGCACTTCTTCAATGACATACGGATGCCAGAGGTTCAGAAGGTACGGCAGATTATAAGCCTCGAGGTATACCATTGCGTCCTCTTCACAAAGCGCAGCCGCATAAATGATGTCGGGCACTGCCAGACTCGCAAGGTCCGGATAAGGAATGCCTTTCTCATAAATCCGACGTTCCATGGTGCTGAAATCAAGGATCTCAAGGCAGCCTTTTCCGTCTATGGTGATGTACATCCATTTTCTGCCCTTGGTCGTCTCGGTCAGGTCGTACTCAATCTGTGCAAACAGCCCCTCGCCAAGACATCCCTTCACAAGGGAAATGATATCGGCCGTCGGGCCCCATTCGGAATAGAACGAGCTGAAATTAATCGTGAAACGCTGCTCACGGGACACGGCAATCATAACGAAATTGTAGGAATCCTCTTCGGTCCAGAATCCGTTAAAGAACCGGAAGAATTCCCGGTCGTCAAACTTTTCTCCGAGAATGGGGGTTCCGGGTGCCAGCTTGATATAATAATCCTGAACTCCATGATTGATCTGCAGCATTGCAGATGTCTCATTGACCTCGGTGAAGGCGAAATAGAAATCGTTCTGCTCTCCGCTTGCGGCCGTGTGTGTCGCACCGATATCCGCGTTATCGTTGACCTCATTCACGGATACGGAAAATACAGGCATCACGGCAGGTTTATTATCCTCTCCGTAAAATCCGGCATCCTCGGTATACCATTTGGATGCTACGATCTCAACATCCGAACCATTGGTCGAGCGAATTGTGAAAACATCTCCGGTATCGTTAACCCAGGAACCGAACAGGTAGCTGATATCCGCTGCGTAGCCACTGTACTGCGGAGCCCCGGTCGGAGTAGGCGTCGGTTCTTCCGTAGGCGTTGGCGTCGGTTCCTCAGTCGGAGTCGGGGTGTCCGTCGGCTCCCCGGTCGGAGTAGCAGTCGGCTCCTCAGTCGGAGCTTCCGTTCCTTTTCCGTCACGGGCCTTGCCCTTCTTCGGCGAGGAATCGTCCTCCCCGCACGCTGCCAGGCAACCAATCAGCGCAAGAATCAGAAATACCATGCAAAGGGTCTTCATGATATTCCCAAACAATAGTTTCTTTCTTTTCTTCATGACAAAATCACTCCTTATTTATTCCGGATATCCTGTCTGCTTTGTATCCTCCACAGGCGCATGCTTCGGCTTTTCCTTCGCAATGCTGCGCGATATGTGTATAAGGGTAAAACTGAGTATCAGCCAGACATAGAACCATATGTTTTTTAAAACAACCCCGACAAATGCGACTCCGTCCGTCCAGGATGCAAACCCTTTGGTCGAATCATAGTCGGCTATCAAAAAAACAATAATCCAAATTCCCCATATAGAACAATACAGAACGGTAAGTATCACGCTTAACGTTACATTTTTCGCAATCTTTTCTCCGAAAAGTCCTGACAGTTTCAGGAATTGAAGTACGGGAACCAGGAACCATACAACAGCAACAAATATATCCGTGCCTTTTGTCATCGAAAGACTCTCGAAGAACGCACCCCCACCACCCGAACTCACGATTAAGACGAACCGGATAATCGTACTCAATGCGCATAACGTCAGCAATAAATTCGCGTAGCCGTTATATTTTCCCTTCATGGCTCCTCCCTTTTTTATCAGTCCTCAAACAGCAGGTCGCGAAGTCTCGGATGAATCTCTCCGTATGCCGGGCCGAAGCTTCTCACATGCATGGAAAATACGAGCGATGTCTTCGTTTCGGGCGACATGATCGTGCAGCTTCCTGCCGCGCCGTCCCAGCCGAACACGCCTGCCTTTGCAGGCGACCCGATAACCTCGGGATGCAGCAATACCTGCATGCCGACGCCGTAGCCGTAACCGAAGCGTCCCATGTTCTGCTCGATTTCCTTATGCCCCTGCTCGGTTAGAAGATCGGTGCGGATTGTCTCAATAGACTCCTCTGTTAATACGCGGTAGCCGTTCTTCGCAACACCTCCGCAGGCAAGCGCATCGGCAAGCACCGCATAATCCTCGGTGCAGCTTACCAGTCCTGCTCCGCCGCTCTCGTAAGCATTGCTCAGCCGGTAATTGCAGTCATTCTCCATCGGAACGATCTTCTCATTCTCCCAGATAAACTGCTGCGCCAGATCCTTCTCCTGCCCGACCTCCATAAAGAAACGCGTGCGGTTCATTCCGAGCGGCTTCCAGATATTGTCCGCAAGGTACTCGCTGAATTTCTTGCCGGAAACCACTTCAATGATTGCCGCAACAACGTCATGGCTTAAGCTGTACAGAAAATGCTCGCCCGGGTGAAACATCAGCGGCGTCAGCGGGAAACCGTCCACAATCTGCCTCGTCGTCGCGTCGGGACCGTACTTCACTCTTGCAAGGGAAATGCCCGGGCGGTCCAGATTATAATCCAAACCGGACTGCATCGAGCAAAGATGCCGGATCAACATCGGACGCTTCGCGGGAACAATGCGGATCTGGTCCTCAAAATGTTCCTCTACAAAAAGCTTTCCGTACGCCGGCAGATACTTCGCCACCTCGTCCTCAAGCGACACCTTTCCCTGCTCCACCAGCTGCATCAAAGCCGTCATCGTCTGGATCTTCGTCATGGAAAATACAAGGTACTGTGCCTTCTCATCCACCGGCTTTTTGTGCTTAGCATCGGTCGTTCCGGTCATATGGCGGTACACCTGCTCATGGTCCTTCATGATGATGACGTCCGCGGACGGCAGCCCGTATGTTCCGGGCAGGCTGTCAATATACTCCGTGATCTTTTTAAAATTCATGTAATCCTCCTTATATGCGCTCACGCGCGTATCCTCTTATCCTCTTTTCACGCACAGAAAACACTCATAACCGTCTATTTCCGCCGGGCAGTACAGGTCATACGATCCTTCCTCCGTGACAATCGACCGAACCGGCTTTCCGTCCTCTCCGATTACGGACAATGTCCCGAGTTCCCGTTCGATTCCCGTGCCGCATGCTTTTAAAAAGCTTTCCTTACGGGCCCATACTTCCGTAAAGCGGCTGTCCCGTTCCGCCCCTTCTGCGGCATTCACATACCTTTGTTCCGCCGGGGCAAATGCCTTCCCTAAAACCCGTTCCCGCACCGGTCCGGTCTTTTCGATGTCCACGCCGAGTTCCGAAGCGGAACAGGCAAGCATCACCTTTGTCCCCGAATGTGACAGGTTAAAATGCCATGCCGGATACTTCTTAAGGTACGGCTTTCCGTGTGCTCCCTTCCCCGTTTCCAGTTCCGCAGGGGAAGGAAAACCTTCCGTATCAAGAGAAGCAAAACCAACCTCACAAAGAAGCACCTCCGCGCCGGTTTCCTGACGCGAGTCCCTCTTAAAGGTCGCGGCACTCCCGCCGGGGTCCTTCTGCAGTTCCTCCGAAAGCGCCATTGAAACCAATGCTCCCGCACCGATGCCGAGCAGACGGTCCTTCTCTCTTTTATAGCGCAAAACCCGTTCCTTCCGCTCCGTGCTTAAGACTGCGAAAAGTCTGTCCCGGGTATCGCCATCCATTGTTCCGATATCGGCCAAGTATACTTTGATCATGCACCCCTCACACAATCCGTTTGGTTGCGCGCAGATAGAATAAAAGCGCGGCTCCCATGAACGAATGCATATATTCCCCGGTTCCGAATTTTGCAAGTACTTCGTCCACCGGAATGAGTACGCTGTGCAGCACCTCATCTTCATCCGGATGCAGTTCTCCCGTCGGGATTACGTCCTCGGCAAGGCAGATGTTCAGCTCGCTTTCCTTCTCGAAAACCGCCGGATTCGGATTGACTTTACCGATCAGTGTGACCTTTCCCGCACGGAAACCGCTCTCCTCCTCAAGTTCCCTTGCCGCAGCCTGAACGGGGTCTTCGCCGTCGTCCACGATTCCGCCCGGGAACTCGGCCGTGATCATGTCGCTTCCGTGACGAAACTGCCTCACCATGACGAACTGTCCTTCATAAACCGCAACACAGCACACACAGCGGCATCCCTGAATGGAATAGTATTCGCCCTTCGGTCCCGCCGCGGCGGTCTGCTGCTTAGCCATCACCGAAAAAACAGGCGTTTTCAGAATGGTACGGACGGATTCGGTTGTCCAGGTTAAATCTGTTTCTTTCATGCTCTTCTCACCCTGTGATTCATACCGAAGAACGGGATCGGGCTTTCCCTGTCTCCGGACAATTCTGATATTCTTTATTATATCAACCGCGGGAAAGATTTGCAATGCAATCTGCCATGCGGGTGACACCTTTTTCCCTTGACCGCGTTCCTTTTCTACTCTATACTGAAAGTATTAAAATCCGAACAACGGAGGTGTGTTATGTATTGTACCAGAAAGGTAACCGATGACCTGTACTGGGTCGGCGGAAACGACCGGCGCCTTGCCATGTTTGAAGGCGTTTATTCCGTACCGGACGGCGTTTCCTACAACTCCTATCTGCTTCTTGACGAGATGACGGTCCTGTTTGACACGGTTGACCGCGCAGTCGATAAAGTATTCTTTGAAAACCTTACCCACGTTCTGAACGGACGCGAGCTGGATTTCGTCGTGGTTTCCCATATGGAACCCGACCACAGCGCAACGCTTCGGGAACTGCTTCTTCGCTATCCCGACTGTGTTGTCGTATGCAACCAGAAAAGCTTCGACATGATGATCCGCTTCGGATATGTAGATGCATCCCGCAAGCCCTATCTTGTAAAAGAGGGCGACGTGATGCGCACGGGACGTCACGAGTTCACATTTGTCATGGCCCCGATGGTTCACTGGCCCGAGGTTATGATGACCTACGATAAGACGACCGGCACGCTTTTCACCGCCGATGCATTCGGTACGTTCGGTGCGCTGAACGGCAATCTGTTCGCCGACGAGGTGGATTTCTTCCGGGATTACCTTGATGAAGCACGCCGCTATTACACGAATATCGTCGGCAAATACGGTGCGCAGGTGCAGGCCGTTCTGAAGAAGGCTGCAGCCCTTGAGATCAGGATGCTCTGCCCGCTGCACGGCTTCGTATGGCGCCGCAATCTCGGGGATTACATTTCGTATTACGACAAATGGAGCCGTTATGAGCCCGAGGAAACCGGCGTTATGATCGCCTATGCTTCGGTATACGGCAATACCGAGAATGCAGCCGAGATTCTTGCCGTGAAGCTTCGCGAGCGCGGCGCAAAGGTTACGATGTTCGACGTTTCCGTTAAACCTGCGTCCGAGATCGTATCCGCATCGTTCCGCTACAGCCACCTCGTATTTGCCGCAACGACCTACAATGCGGAAATATTCGTCCGCATGGATGAGGCGCTCCGTGATCTCGTGGCCCACAATATCCGCAACCGCACGGTTGCCTTTTTGGAGAACGGTACCTGGGCGGCACAGAGCGGCCGCAAGATGCGCGCCCTCTTTGAAGAGTGTAAGGACATGTCCTATGTGGAGCCTCTTGTATCCTTAAAGAGTTCCCTTGCGGAATCCCAGCTCAGCGAGCTTGATACGCTTGCCGACTCTTTGATCGCGACCTTCCCGGTTACCGAAGGCGCTGCGGTTTCCGATGCTCCTGCGGCTGCCGGTTCCACCGACCCTGCCGCTCTCTTCAAGTTAAGCTACGGTCTGTTCGTCATTTCCACCCGCGAGGGCGACCGGGATAACGGATGCATTACCAACACGACGATCCAGGCGGCGTCCGGTCCGAACCGTCTCGCCATTGCAGTTAACAAGGCCAATTATACGCATGATCTGATTGTCCGCACGGGCGTCTTTAACGTTTCCGTGCTGACCGAATCGGCTGAGTTTGACCTGTTCAAGCGCTTCGGCTTCGCCAGCGGACGTGACACGGACAAATACGCCGGTTTTGAGGATGTCAAGCGTACTTCAAACGGACTGCTTGCGATCACGAAGAGCACCAATGCGGTATTCAGCTGCAAGGTTGTTTCCGTAACGGACTGCGGTTCCCACAGCATCTTCCTTGCCGACATCACGGAAAGCGAAGTGCTCTCAAGCGAGCCTTCCGTAACGTACGAATACTACTTCGCGCACATCAAACCGAAGCCGCAGCGCAGTGACACGCCGAAAACCAAATGGGTGTGCAAGATCTGCGGTTATGAGTACGAAGGCGAGGAGCTTCCGGACGACTTCATCTGCCCGCTTTGCAAGCACGGCAAAGACGACTTTGAGAAGGTTGTCGGATAGCATTTTCCCGGAGTCGCACAGGCTGCAGGCGACTGCTCCGGCGATTCCCCGAAGGTTTCCTGACAGTCGCTCCGGCAAGCTTTTAAATGCCGCCTGACAGTCGCTCCGTCCGATTCAAAAAAATAAGGCGTTATCCGAAACGGCCCGTGCCGCTTCGGATAGCGCTTTTTCTGTGTCAGTCTGTTCCCAGAACCTCCCGGAACGCCGTGATGTTCTTTCCGTCTTCTTTGCCGTAGATGGCGAAGCAGATTGAATCGAAATATGCCCCGAATTTTTCTTCGAGCAATACCTTTTTGAAATACCCTGCGACCTTTACCGGATCGTTGCGGAATGCACCGCAGCCCCAGGCTCCTAAGATCAGGGAACGGAATCCGTTCTCCTTTGCTACAGCAGCCATAATGCGCAGCCGCTTCGTCATTGCCGCCTCCAGTTTTTCGGAGGTCGTAAACATCGCAAGACCGTTGCGGTTCGGAGCGGGCAACGTGATAACCCCGACCGGGACCGGCTTATCTAGCAATTCGTAGCGCTCGTTGCGGAACACGTAAACCGGGTCCGAAAGAAGCATATAATCCGATTCGACACCGGAGCGGTGGGCGTTGTTGTAGCGGTACATTTCCTTTGCCGCCTCGCTCTTTAAGGAAGCAAACAGCGTGCTGCAGCGGCACAGGCTTTCCTCCTGGGCGGTTGCTCCGATTTCGAATCCTCCGCCGGGATGATGGGCATTCGCAAAATTCATGACAAGCGGATGCTCAAATCTTCTTGCCGCCTGGAAGGAATCCTCCGTCGTGATTTCAAACGCCGGTACCGTTCCGTCCGCGCCTTCGTATTTGGCGCATAAGGCAAGGCCTTCCTCCGGCGTATAAACCTTCACCGCGCTGAGGTCCGTCTGCGGAAAGCGGATGGTATGTCCGTCCATGTCATAGCAGCCGTTTCGAGTGATTTTCTTGGTTTCGTTAGCAATTGCAATCAGATTACTCATGGGGCTCTCCTTTCGACAAATGCGATATAAATTTATCCTTTCAATGCCACAACCAGCTTCACGCGGTCGTGGATTCCGGTCTTATCATAGATTGCGGAAATGTAATTCTTGACCGTTCCTTCCGAGATATACAAACGGTCCGCAATCTGGCGGTTTGTGAGGCCTTCCGCCAAGAGGGAGGCTATCTCCCTCTCCCGTTCGGTGAGGTCTCCATATGCCTGCTCTTCCTGAACATTTTCCCTGTTTGTACTATGTACTACAAGCGTAGTAAGGCGCTGCATGACTTTCGGGTCAAGGACACTGATGCCGCCCATGATCTGACGGATGGCACCTAAGATCGCATCCCTGCCGCTGTCCTTTAACAGATACCCGTCTGCTCCGCCGCTGATGGCATTCGTGATGTTGGCGTCATCGTAAAATGTCGTCAGCACGAGGATTCTGGTCTGCGGGTAGCGTTTCTTCATATGGCCGATCAGCTCAATCCCACCCATGCCTTTCATGTTAAGATCGACAAGTGCGATATCACAGGACGCTTTCGTAAGTATTTCCAGCGCCTCGTTTCCGTCGTGGGCCTTTCCGACAATTTCCATATCATTTAACGAAAGGATGACCTCCAGACTGTCAAGGAGCATCGTCTCGTCATCCACCAGTAAAACCCGTAACATCCAAACCCTCCTATACGCCCGCCGTAAACGGCAGCTCCACAACGGTTTTAAAGCCTTCGTCATTTGTAAAGGCCGCGCTTCCGCCGCACCGTTTCGCATACGCTTCTATTTTCTTTAGCCCGAATCCGTTTTGAATCAGCTCCTCCCGGTTGTCGGAGGAAAAGCCGCTCTTTCCGTTGTCCGTAACCGTCAGCTTCACATGTCCCGCATCGGCAAGAAGCGATACGGCGAACCGGTCCGCTTTGCCGTGACGCACGCCGTTTGAAAAACACTCCTGCAAGACGCCGGTCAGAAACTCCGCGTGTTCTTTCGGCACAAGGACCTCCGCGGAATACACATCATAAGACTGGCTTACCTGCAACTCGGTATCCATCGTAAAGCCTTCCACAATATTTTCAAGATATCTTCTGAGATCCTCGATCGGAACCGACGCATCCTCGTCATCCAGCGCCCTTACCGCACTTCGGATGGACTCTAAACTTCCGCGGATCCGCTCGTTGGCGTCGTTCATCCGTTTCCTTGCTTCCTCGGGCTTTGCCTCGAAAAGCATGTCCGCCGCATCTAACGTCATGATTGCGGCCGTGATTGAATGGCCGACGTTGTTATGGATGTTGCGGCTGATATTTTCCCGCTCCAGAAGTCGCGCATTCTTCTCGGCGGTGTATGACTGTTGCGCAAGCTCCCGGTTGAGTCTCCGCTCATGCATCTCGCTTGCGACTGTCGCACAAAGCCTCTGCCGTTCCGTTCTGCGCCGGTCCTCCGAAAGGAGTAACAGCCGCCTGAGCAGGAACAATACCGCGACACCGGTTCCGAGAACGGCGGTCGCAAAAATCAATTCCGCTGCATGCCTTCCGGCGGACTCGCCGGATACCTCCCGGACACCGGGCATCTTCGTTGACACGACTCCGGTTGCCGCAAAGATTGCATAGGATACAACTGCTGCCAATGTTCCCGGGATCGGCTGGACCGTGACGCAGGCTGATGCCAGAAAGCCCCACCAGTGACCGGAAAGGATTCCCGTAAGCAGCGCGCATACGGCAGTGCCGATCCGAAGAGCGATGCGTTTCCGCGAGGAATCGGTCACATCTTCCGCAGCGATCAAAACCATCAATAAGCCGGTTACGATCAAAGTAACAGACGGATTATCGGAACTAAGCGCGGACAGAATACCGGCAAGAAGCGCAATCGCCATTTTCAGAAATACCATTGTCCGCACCTCCTTTATTAATCAAGGATACCCCGATTGTATCATAACATCGGGGTATCCACAAGCGGAGTCCGTTAAATACGTGTGGCAAATGCCCCGTCTTAATACTCCGTCACATCGGTTTTACACATTTTCCGTCCCTTCAGGATAATCATCGGGACAAGCATTAAAAGGTTCGAAACGATTACGCCGATAATGCCATTCTTCGAACAATACGGGAGGTACTGTCCTCTCGGGATATACAGGAGTTCGTTCAAAAGGAACGTTGCAAGAAGCATTGCGGCAACGCCGATAACAAGCGCGATCAGATCCATCAGCCCGAGTTCCGCTGCTATCTTGCGGCGGATTCGTCCCTTTGACACGCCGAGTGCCCGGTACACTGCAAATTCGTACTCTCTCTTAATATACTGGCCGGTCACGACCGAGTTAAGCGTAACCGCCATGATTACGGAAAGAATGATCAGGGCGACATAAAAGATCAGATCGATGTTTCCGAGGTCCTCCCGGATATAGTAATCGGTCGACTTCTCGATCCGGACCTTCCGGTCACCGATGATCTTCTGCACATGGTCGATCAGTTCCTGTCCGGAAAGGGTCTCGCTTATGATGTTGACGCGGTAACAATCCTCCTCTTTATTCTCCCGCAGGTAGAAGAACAGATAACTCTGATCATTCATGATTCCCTGAATCTCGAATTCTTTCGATTCGTTCAGGTCGCCGAGTCCAAGTCCCCGGTTCCGGGCAAGATTCTCGCTGATCACCGCGCTCCGATCGGTTAGGCCGCTGCAGTCGAAGTCGATTCCGAGAAGGTCCATCGCCTTCTGCATATCCTCCTTCGAGCGGAATACCATGCTTCCGACACCGGCTTCCAGACCGATTGTCGTCTTGAGTCTCCCGCCGCCGTAGCCGTTGCCGGTACGGAACAGTGCGATCACTTCCTCATCGTTCTTGATATCCTCCCGGAACGACTTCCAGTCCCGGTAATCATCCGTATCCGTGGACAGCGCCGTCACTACAATCACGCGGGAATCGTACTTCGCCGACACATTGTAAAACCACCACACACTGCTGATAAAATTGCCTGCCAGAAACATGCACATTGTTAAGAACATCATGAAAATGACAATGGCCGAACGGCTTTTGTTCTTTGCGATATAATAGGCTGCCGAAAATGGCTTCATTGCTTTCTTCCTTTCCTTCCGCCCTTACCGGTCCCGGCCGGAGATGCTGCTGATATTGCCGTCCCACATTTCAATCATCGTATCGACATCCGTGAGAACCGTCCGGTCGTGTGTCACAACGATCACGAGCCGTTCTTTCGAGTATTCCTTCAAAATCTTCATGATGTTAAATGCGTTCTCATGGTCAAGGGATGCGGTCGGCTCGTCTGCGAAGATGACCTTCGGATCATTGATCAGGGCTCTTGCGATTGCGACTCTCTGGCACTGTCCTCCCGAGAGCTTCGCCGGCTTCTTCTTAAAATCCCGTTCCTTAAGACCCATGATCTTAAGAATCTCCTTTGCCTTCTCAACCGTTTCCTTACCGGAATCCGAAGCCGCCACAAGGATGTTATCAAGCGCGCTCATATAAGGCACAAGGTAATGCTTCTGAAAGACAAATCCGAATTCCTTCCGCCGCAGTGTCTCACGCTCGCGGTCCGGGATTCCGGTGAGTTCGAGACCGTTGTATCTAACGCTGCCTTCGGTCGGCTTTTTGAGTGTCGAAAGACAGTACATCAGTGTACTCTTGCCGCTTCCCGAAGGCCCGCTGATGCCGATCAGTCCCTTGTCCGGAAGTTCTAAGTCAAACCCGCCGAGCGCGTACATTTTCTCATCCGTATCCATGTCGTAGATCATGCTGATATTGTTTACTTCAAACATTTCACTGTTCTCCTGTGTCGTATTTGCCGTCCTATAACGGCGTATCGTTAATCTTCCATCAGGTCGATGGTCTTGATTTTATGAACGGACAGCATAACCGGAATCTGCAGGATGCCGACGATCACGGCAAATGCCCCGAGAATCCGCAGTAACTGGTCCTTCATGAACCAGGCCGAAACCAGTCCTCTCGGCTCCATGACCGTCACGTCAAGGATCTTCATCATGCCGAGCGAAGTGATCACGCCGAGCACGATTCCCGAAAGGAACAGGATGATCATCTCGCGCATGATCATGCCGTAAATCTCGCCTTTCGAATAACCGATCGAGGCATACAGGCAATACTCGTTGACGCGGTTTCGCATGAAGGAAATGTAGGCGATCAGAACGGAGATCGTAAGGAAGATCATTACCACAAGAAGGATTACCTTCATCACGCTGTCGATCGTGCCGGCGATATCCGTATCCCACATTTTCTTATAGGTCACAGCGTCGCTGATGTTATCGCCGTTCTCCTCGGAAACGTGCACGCCGTATTTGGCGGCAAGCTTCGTAAAATCCTTGCTGTTGTCATTACATAGAACGACAAATCCCCATCCGCTGTTATATCTTCCGCGCGGGGTTCCGAGGCAGGCCATTCCGTCCGAGCGGAGCGTTCCGACAACCTTGAATACCTGTCCATAGGAATTCTCTAAGAACCAGTCGCCGATCTTCATCTTTCCGTTTTTGAGGATGATCTCGTCGACCACGACCTCGCCTTCTCCTTCGGGCATGCGTCCTCCCGTCAGTACCGCGCCGAGGTGTTCCGCGACAAAGGGTATCTCCTCCGCCGGCAGGAGCGGGAATTCGTACCCGATTCCGCCGATCACGCCGTTGTAGGTGGCATTCAGAAACTGGGTATCATATACCTTCGTAACATCCGGATCGTTGCTGAGTGCCTCGAAAAACGCCTTATACTCTTTCCCGTAAGCTTCGGCATATTCTTCGATGGTTTCGTAATCGCTTCGTTTTACCGAGTAGGCATTGGTCGTCACTTCGGCAAATGAGATTCTTCTCGGATATTCGAAGATGATCGGCCGGAAGCTTTCGGTCGTTGCGCCGAGGATAAATGCGATGATGTACATCGCCATGAACGTAAGCCCGAGCGCTAAGATCAGCACGAAGCAGGTTCGTTTGTTGTTTTTAATATATCCGGTTGCGGACAATCGGCTTTTCATACCGGAAATGCTCCTTTTATGCGTGTATTCTACAATCGTAGTCCCTTTATTTTTCTTGCTTTTCTTTGATTCTTTCAGGGCGCTGTCGAAAAGGCTTTGATGCGCCCTGTTTCCTGAATTCTACTACATCATACCGAATTGTCCCCTAAAAGAAAAGTGACCGCAGTCACGATTTTCACATAAAAACCATGACCACGGTCATACCGTTCGATGTCTTTTTAAGTTGTTTGTTTTGCAGTCCGTTATCTCACCTTAATCAGCAGAAGCCTGCCGTTAGCAACCGACACCTGTGCCGTCTTCCCGGGAAGCGGTTCGTTGCTGATACCGTATTGGTACTCGCAGGTGATTGCTGCGTTCTCAAGCGGATATTTCGCATTTCGTATCGTTACGCCCTCTGCTAGTCCCGTGATGTTTAAAAGCGAGAAATACGCATACCGGTCTTCGATGAAAACCGGTTCTTTTGAAACGATCTCCATCTCCGAATAATCGTCGATCAGCTGCGCCTTCTTCCCGAGCGAATCAAGGTACAGAAGGATTGAAACATTGCCAAGCGTGTGATCAAGCCTTCCGCCCACCGTCCCGACCAGCAGAAACTCCGAAAAGCCGCGCTTTACGGCTTCCTTCACGGCATAAACCGTGTCGGTGTCGTCCTTCTCACACGGAAGAACGATCGTCTCTACGAAAAGGTGCGGGTTCTCATGGGAATCGAAATCGCCGACGATCAGATCCGCCTGCACGCCGAGTGCATCCATATGCTTAAGTCCGCTGTCACAGAACACGAAGAAATCGTCGTCCCGAAGGCAGCTTTTTACAAACTCATAATTGTCTATCGCGGCTCCGCCGACGATCACACAACGTCTGTTCATAGGTTCAGTCCTTTTCAACTGCGGCTTCGGAAACGCTCTCCTTATCGTTCCGGCATTTTCCGAAGATCAAATAGGAAATAACACAAAGAATCATCGTGATCGCCATGTCGGGCACCGTGTATCCGGCCGGAATATCCACACGCATCAGCAGGCGGTAGGCGACGAAACCGATCACCCAGATGATGAGGTTGCGGATATCGAAACGATGCTTCGTGCCGGTTCTCTTAAGGATGAAGAAATCCGCGATCTGTACGGCAATCATCGGAGCGAATACGGACCCGATGAAATATAAGAAATCGGTAATGTCATCCATCGGGAACAGGATTGCTCCGACGGTACCGATAACGGTTACCGCAATGCCGATCCACCGGCTGCTCAGCTTCTTCGAGATCGACTCGCTCGACACACCTGCCGAGTAGGCATCTAAGAAGGTCGTCGTTACGGTGGAAAATACGATGATCAGAAGGCCTACAATACCGAGTCCTGCCTTTACGACAATCTGCGCGATATCGGACTCTTCGGTGAAGATTGCGGCGCCCATTCCGATGATGTACATCCAGCAGCTGACCACGCCGTATACAAGCGCGCTGACAGCCGTCGACTTCACCGGCTTCTCGGCTTCTCTCGTGTAATCACTGATCAACGGAAGCCAGGAAAGAGGCATTGCGATGGAAAGCTCCAATGCAGCACCGAAGGACATGCTCTCGCCGTCCACATCATGGATTACTCCGCCGCCGAAGATTACAAAACTTAAGATTACGGTAAGGATGAAAAGCGCGGACATGGAAACCGTGTTCACCTTTCCGAGATTCTTGATTCCGATGAATATCCAGAGGACGATCAGACCGCCGATGACAAGGCACCAGAGCCATTTCACATTTGCCCCCCAGATGCCGCCTGCGGCACCCGCGCCGTCATAGATCATGATCGCGGTCCAGCCGACAAGCTGGATAATATTGAGTACCGAGAAAAGCAGGCCGCCGATGGAACCGAAGCTCATCTTCGCAATTTCCATCGAACTCTGACGAACCTTGCCGCCGATCAGACCCGCTGCGAAAAGCATCACGCAGCCGATCACGTGGCCGAGCAGGATCGTTACAAGCCCCTTCATAAAGCCAAGGGAAGAATAATAAGTACCGGTCAGGATTTCCGCAATGGAAACCGCAGCGCCGAACCAGATCAAACCGTTTTCGAAAACGGAAGTACGTTTCTCGTTCATGCCTCTGCCTCCTTTGCGTATTCGCCGGTAAGGGCAAATCCGTGCGCCATCGGGCCGGATCCCGCGCCGAGGTCAAGCATTGCTGAAAGAGCGTCGGAAATATATGCCTTCGCGCGTTTTACCGAGGTTTCCAGGTCAAAGCCTTTGGCAAGATTGGAAGCAATCGCGCTTGAGAGCGTGCAGCCGGTTCCGTGGGTATTCGGGTTATTGATCCGCTTACCGTTGAACCAGGTGAATTTGCCGTTTGCATAAAGAAGGTCGTTTGCGTCGTTAATGCTGTGTCCGCCCTTTAATAAAACCGCGCAATGATAGGTGTCGCCGATCTTCTTCGCGGCTTCGGTCATGTCCTGCTCCGTTTTGATGCTCATCCCGGAAAGAATCTCGCCTTCGGGGATGTTGGGCGTCGTTACGGTTGCCAGCGGAAGCAGCTCTGACGTAAGCGTGTCTACGGCGTCGCTCTTAAGTAGAACGGAGCCGGAGGTCGCTACCATAACCGGATCGACAACGACATTCTGTGCCTGATACTGTTTCAGTTTCGAAGCGATCGCCTTTATTAGTTCCACGCTCGAAACCATGCCGATCTTGACCGCATCCGGACGGATGTCCTCAAAGATCATATCGATCTGTTCTCCTAAAAACTCCGGGTCGGTTTCCCGGATCGATCTTACGCCGGTCGTGTTCTGTGCGGTCAGGGCGGTAATCGCGCTCATCGCATAAACACCGTTCATGGTCATTGTTTTCAAATCGGCCTGAATTCCGGCGCCTCCGCTGCAGTCGCTGCCTGCAATGGTCAATGCTGTTCTCATGTTTCTGTTACTCCTTTCATCCCTTCGCGCGGCCGCAAGCCTGCGAAGTCTCAGCATCGTTTTATTAAGCGGCACAAGGTGGTGCCCCCGGTGTGCCCCTCGTTATGAAGCCGCGCCTCTTGGCTGCGGTCATAATCGCAAATTCCTTTTAAGGCAGATATTACTGCCCTACCGTTTCCTCCGCGAGCTTCCTCAGTTCGCGGCATTCCTTTTCAATGTCGGGCGCGCTGAAGATCGCGCTCACTAAGGCAAATCCATCCGTTCCCGTTCCGGAAAGCTGCTTCATATTGCCTTTTCCGATGCCGCCGATTGCAACAACCGGCACGTCAACCGCATCACAAATTGCCTTAAGCGTTTCCTTCGGCAGAACATCGACATCGGTCTTTGTGGAGGTCGAGAACATCGCTCCGACGCCGAGACAGTCCGCTCCGTTTCGGACGGCTTCGATTGCTTCTTCAACCGTATGCGCGGATACGCCGATCATCATTCCTTCGCCGACCCGCTCGCGCACTTTCGCAGCCGCCATGTCCTCCTGTCCGACATGGATTCCGTCGGCATGACACGCAATCGCGATATCTACGTTATCATTCACAAAGAACGGAACGCCGTATCGTTTGCAAAGCGCCGCGATTTCGACGGCTTCCTTCAAAAACGTCTCCTCATCGAGGTCCTTTTCGCGAAGCTGTACGCAGGTTACGCCGCCCTTAAGAGCCGATTCCACCTGCTCATAAAGGGTCTGCTTTCCGGTCCATGCGCGGTCCGTTACCGCATATAAAAGCATTGTTTTCTTATCGCACTTCATATTTGGCGCCTTTCTCAAGCTGCTCCGGACTCATCCGGTATACCGCATCGATAATATAATTCCGATAGGACGAATTACCGTCCTGCTCACCAAGTCTCTTATAGGCAATCTCGCCGGCAAGTCCCATCACGCATACTGCCGCTGCCGCTGCCTCAAGCGGGTGGTCCGGATTGGCGGTTACGTATGCCGCCGTCATTGCCGACAGCTGGCAGCCCGTTCCGGTAACCGAACTCATCATCGGATGCCCGTTCCGGATGCAGTACGTCTTCGTTCCGTCCGTTACGATATCAATCGCTCCGGTGATCGCGATGACCGTACCGAGCTTCTTTGCAACACTTGCGGCAAATGCCACCGCTTCCTTCAGATTGTCCTCATTCACGCTGTCCGCCACATCGGCATCCACGCCCTTGGTCGTTCCGCTTCCGTTCGCAAGCGTCTTGATCTCGGACATGTTTCCGCGGATCACGGCGAACTTTACGTCTTTGATCAGCGAGTACGCCGTCTCGGTACGAAGCTTCGACGCCCCGGCGCCGACCGGATCAAGTACCACCGGATGCCCGAGCGTATTGGCCTTCTTTCCGGCAAGAAGCATTGCTTCGATCGTACGCTTGTTAAGTGTTCCGATATTGATATTGAGACCGCCGCATACGGTCGTAATCTCTTCGACTTCGCCGGCGTCGTCCGCCATGATCGGCGAGCCGCCGCACGCAAGAAGAATATTCGCGCAATCATTAACCGTCACGTAGTTCGTAATGTTGTGTACAAGCGGACGGGTATTTCTTACATTTTCCATCATCTCTTTTAACATGTCTTCTCTCCTTTACGCTTCCTTCGATTCGTCCATATTGCTCTGCATCATGCTAAGCGCACCGGACTTCTTCATGCTGAATACGATTACTCCCGCGATCAGCGAACCGACCGCCGTGGAGATGAAAAACGGAAAGATATATACATAAAACGCAAGCTTGGAAGCATCCTGTCCCATGAACAGAATGGCAATCGGATAGGCGCACAATCCGCCGAGAACGGCCGTGCCGAATACTTCCCCGATCAGGGTTAACGGAATGTTCTTCGTCTTCTTATAAAGCAGGCCGCAGAGGAACGCGCCGATCATGCTTCCCGGGAAAGCGAAAAGGCTTCCGAGTCCGGTCAGGTTTCTGATAAGCGATGCGGCAAATGCGACGCACACGCCGTATACCGGCCCGAGCAATACGCCGCACAGCACGTTGACCACATGCTGGATCGGGGCACATTTGCTCCCCAAAACCGGAAACGACAGAAGGCTTCCTACTACGGCAACGGCACAAAACATGCCTGCCAGCGCGAGTTTGATGATGTTTCTTTTCTTCATAATGCATACTCCTTTACGATTTCGGGAAACGGCTGAAAAACAGCAACGCTTCCTTATTGATGCAGAATCCCCGCAGGGATCTGTCGGAAGTTCGGTCGATGCTTGCTGGCATCCTCTCACGCCGGAACACGGCTTCCCATCGCTGCTCTTCAAGACGCAGGGCGCTCCCCCTCCGTCCGCCACCTAAGTGGACCGTTCCTTCCTTCGAAGGAACCCCTGCCGGAAAGCGGCAGGGCATGCATGCAAAAACGGGAGACACCTTCGGATGCCTCCCGTAAAAGAAATCACTATAATGACTACCTACGGCGGCATGATCCGCATCAGGTTTAGGGTCGAAGTTCGCTAACTTCCTCTCAGCCTGTCCGCACAGACTCCCCTGTCTCTGTTTTGCAATCCCTTTATACTCTCTTTTTGAGAAAAAATCAAGTAAAGAATTGATAAAATGAAAACCGGACATTTGCCGGAGCCGTCAATATCCCTTTCCGGCGCCGGTAATCATAACATGGATCCCGTTTTCCTCCTCTTCTATTACAATCTTTAAATCACATCAACCTGCGATGCGTCTTTCACAAGCTTCGCTCCGACAATCTCGCCGCCCTTCACATACGGCTGCAGTTTCTCGGCCGTTTTGCCGATTCCGCTTCCGCCGGAGGTGGCGAAGACGCCGATTTTCTTTCCGCTCCAGTCATACGCTGCGCAAAATGTGTTCACCACATTGGGCGCGCAGCCGTACCAGATCGGAAATCCGATGTATACCGTGTCGTATTCCCCGAAGTTTTCAACCTTCCCTGCAACCGGGACATCCTTCTTGCCGAATTTTTCCTTATTGCATCGGGCAAGCGGATTCATCCAGCGGATATCCGCCTTCGTGTAAGGCACCTCGGGAACGATTTCGAATACGTCCGCCGAAAGTTTCGCAGCCAGTTCCTTTCCGACCTTTGCGGTATTCCCTTCCGCGCTGAAATAAATTACTAATGTTTTCATCTTTTACTCCTTTTTTCGGATATTCTCGTTGTAGGCTGAAACTGCCTCCCGGTACAGCTTCAGTTTGCTCGGGGCTTTCGGACTGTTTGCCGCGGGTTCGTCCGGACACTCGAAATCCATAAACCGCCGCATGACCGCATCCATACGCCTAAGATAAGTGTCTCCCAGCTTGCGAAACACTTCAATACCGGAGGTGTGAAACTGTGTCTCCCTCTGCCCCATGTTCCGGATGACATACACCTTTTCCAAAGGCTCTAACTTCATCATCGTTTCCAGTGCACCAAGCAGCCGGTCGGCGTAGTCAAGCGGATTACAAAAGCCCCGGTCCATTGCGGAAAGAACGGATGCAATCCCGTTCGAAGACGTATTGTCCAAAGACTCCAACGTAGCAAGGTTACTCTCGATAATGTCCCGGTCCCATTGCGCTTTCAAATCGTTCGGAATGATCACGTTGCTGTATTCCTGCGTCTTCTTCGTGCCGAACTCATGCCACATGATGTAGCCCTCGTCGCCGTCGCAGTATTTGTACATTTCCTCCGCTTCCTTGATCGTCATCCGCTCACTCCCCCTTCTTCCTGTTTCTCCAATACGGCAAATGGAATGAACGGCTTCGGCGGACACGCATGCTCCGCAATCACCTTTTCCATTTTGATCAGATTGTACCAGCGTCCGAATTTGTTCCCGCACGCATTGTATCTTGCCACGACACGGTAGCCCATTGCCTCATGAAAATGCTCGCTGTTGCGGCTCAGATACGGATCGTCATCGACCGTCGGATCGGCGGCTCCCGCGTACACATTGGTCACATTCTGCCTGCGCAGATACGCTTCCATCCGCTCATAAAGAATCCGGCCGATTCCCATGCGGTGATACTCCTCAGAAATGTATACGGATGTTTCCGCTGCCCAGTCGTAGGCTTTCCGCACACCGAGCCTCGACGCATAAATATATCCCGCAATCTTTCCGTCCACCTCCGCCACCAGATACGGATAATCCTTAAGCGTCGTTTCGACACGGTTCCGGAATTCCGCAAGGGACGGCACCTCATATTCATACGAGACTGCCGTATTCTTTACATAGTATGCATAAATTTGAAGAAGTGCCGGCGCATCGTCCGCCGTGGCGGTTCTTACATTGATCAAAGACATAACTTCCTTTCTGCCGGAATGACCTCAGTCAAAGCGGTATACCTTTTTCGTTTCATCAGGCACATTGACACGGTCTGGGTTATAGCTCATGTTAAAGTGCTTCCCGTCCACACGCCCGTATCCGTCCTTCTTTCTTGCCGCAGCGTAATAAACCCTGCCGCCCATCATGCCTTCCGCCTCCTCACGGTCATCCGTGCCGGCCAGGACGCGCCCGACCGTCTCAATGGCTTCCCTGAGGATGGAACCGTCGAAGATTTCATGTCCGCCGTACATCCGGTCATATTCCTTCTCATGTTCAAGCAGATGCAAAAGCCCCTTCATATAGGTGCAGACCGGGGCGGAATTTGAAAACTCCATCAGGGTGTTTCCGTTGCACGCGTCACCGATATACGCGATTCTGCTCTTGTGATCGATCAGAACGATGGATCCCACCGTGTGTCCGGGCACTTCTACCACTTCGATGATTCGGTCTCCGAGATCGAAGACGTCTCCGTCGTTAACCGGATATACCGTTAACGGTTTCCAGTCGGCGAAGTTGTCATCCGGTTCCATCTGCTCCGCAATTTCCTTCGGTACCTGGCTGACCGCCATCTGAAAGATTTCCTGTTTGGAATATCCGTAGGCTTGTGCGGCAAGCTCCATGTCTCTTGGATGAATCAGATAATGATCAAAGAAGAAATTGCCGCCGATATGGTCCGTATGACCGTGGGTATTGACAACGACGATCTTTTTATCCGTCAGCGTCTCACAAAACTTCTTAAGATTTCCGACGCCGATGATCGAATCAATCAGAAGCGCGTATTTTTCTCCTTCAATCAGATAACAGAATGCAAAAGATTTGCAGGTGTTCGTGATCTTCCAGCTCTTCTGCGCAATCTGCTCCGCCTCATAATAAACCAGTGTTTCCATAATGTTCTCCCTGACAAATACAACTTATTTTCTACAGTTCGGTAAGCGTCGCCCGGCACGGTGCTCCGTCCGAACCGCCGAGATTGAGCGGTGCCGCGGAAAGCAAATATACGCCCTCGGGCACGTGCGAAAGACGGATGCCCTCTAACAGAACCGCTTCCGCTCCGAGCATGATCAGATGCACTTCCATCGGGGCATCTTCCGGACCGACGGTCTGGGATTCGTTCCCGTACAGTTTGATTCCCTTCCCGGCCAGATATTTTGCGGCTTCCGCAGTCATGACGGACTTGCCTTTTACAAGGATGCGCTCCGCTGCCCGCGGGTCCGTTTTGTATGCTTTTTCATAAATCTTCGCAGCATCGGCTGCGGTCACATCGCCCTCATGCTCCGCCACGTAGGCATAGCCGATAAAGCGGTCCAGCGAAACCTGATCAATCGTCTTTCCGTCGTCCAGAAAATGATACGGCGCATCCACATGCGTGCCGTTATGCGCACACATTTGAAACGCAGTCAGGTTACAGACTGCCCCGTCACAGATGCGAAGTTTCACTTCCCGAACGGGACTCGGGTCTCCCGGATACACATTGCATCCGAATACTTCCTGTGAAATGTCATAAATCCTCATATTACGCGCTCCTTTTACGGTTCGAAAAATGTCGGCACGTCAAATGTGACGCCGTTCTCAAGCAGGCAGTCAATGAATTGCCGGTAGTATCCCGGAACAAGTTCCTCGGTCTCATCATGCGCATGCAAAAGAAGGATGTGGCTCGTCCCGTCCTGAAGCAGTGCCCCGCCGCTGAACGGCTCCCGGTCAAACACCCGCTTCCACACGTCGTCAACAGTAAAACCGGAATTCGGTCGGATATTGTATTCGGCAAAGTCAAAGGTCCAGAGTGTGTCAACGTCGCGGTCCAGCCCCATCGCCTTCCAGAAACCGAACGGGATCTGGCTGTCACTCAGCTTGTGAAATCCGTACTCACGGAAATACGCCTGCAAAGCCTCCTTATTCGCGCCCCCTTTGTCGCCATACGGGAAACGGAACGGGCGGAACCGGCGGACTTCTCCGGCATCCTTATAAAGGCGGTCCAGCAGAGCCTCGTTCTTCTCGATCTCCGCTCTTGCCTCCTCAAAGGTGAGTTTGGAAAATGCGGGATGCGAATAGCTGTGATTACCGACAATCATCCCGTGCTGAATCGCGTATATCGCGTTGTCATAGTACCGCTCCACATTCTGTCCTACGGCGAACATAAGCGCTGCAATTCCCTTTTCATTCAGATAATCCACAATTGCCGGCGTATTGCGGGATGCAATATCGTCGATAGTCAGAATCGCATGTATCATGGTCTTTCCTCCGTTCTTCTGAATGGTTTTTCTATGCCTTATCCTTTACCGCGATGCGTACCGTCTCCCAGGCATTTACCAGCTGCTCCTGCTTCCATGCGGCGTTGGCAGGGCTTGTGGACGGAAGGCATACGGCATCCCGTCCGAGCACCGGGAATATATATTTTTTGTAATATTTTTCGGCGGTCTTTCCGTTCACGAAGATCTGCCGGATATCCGCCTTCTTAAGGATGACACCCAGGTCATTGGGAACCACGTTTTTGATGCTTGCATCCGACGAGCCGGTAATATCACACGAATGAATCACATCCCAGAGCGCAATATGGTTTTTCTTAAGAAACGCTTTCTTCCGGGGGATTGTTTCCGGAACCGGATCCCCGAAAACGGCTGCTGCCACTTTCCAGAAACGGTTCTGCGGATGTCCGTAGAAGAACATTGCTTCTCTTGATTTAACCGACGGAAAACTCCCGAGTATCAGCACGCGGGAATCGGCCTCACAAAACGGCGGTATCGGATGAACGATCATCTTGCTTCCTCATTTCCCATCAAAATGTATTGTCTTATTATACCATGAATGAGCGCACTGATAAAGCGTATTTTCTTGCTTTCTTGGGTAGTATTCTGTCTTTTTGCCCGTATGACGCAAAAAGGAGAACCCGATGGTTCTCCTCTTCGTTCTTTGGTTATGCATGTTTCCTCTTCCGCGAAGGCTTCCGGCCCCGGTCCGGTCTCAGTCTTTTCTTCGAAGAATCCAGATCAGATTACTCCGGTATTTCGCCGCTGAGGAAGGATCGTTCAAGTCCTCCTTATCGCCCTTGTATCCGCGGTAAATATCCAGAACCTCGAACCCGCAGAGTTCGGCGAGCAGGAACATTTCGTGACGGTTCGTCTGCCGCATCATAAGCGGCCGGATACGCTCTGCGATGACCTCTCCGGCCTCGTTGTACTCTTCAAATTTCCAGTTGCCGTACATCTGCTGCGTATAGGGATTGTAGGAAATCGCATCGTAAATTTTCTCGCGGTTTCCGTCCGCATTCACATATTCCAGGCGGAAGGAATAATCGTCCGGCGTCGTCATCATCTGCTGCGCCTGTATCGGCGGCCAGGGATCGAACGTGTTGAGCGTAAGAATCCCGCCCGGCACAAGCTGCTCGCGAAGGTTCTTAAGCGCGTCTTTCTGCAACTGCTGCGTCGGAAGATGCATAAACCCGCTTCTTGCGATAATCGCCAGCGAGTACTTGCGACCGGAGCAGAACTTCGTCATATCCGCCGGGTAAATGTTAAGCGAGAGTCCCATTTTCCGAGCCTTGGCGGCAGCAACCTTACACATTTCCTCCGAAAGGTCCGTGCCGTCCGCCATAATCCCGTGTTCTGCAAGATACAGCAATACCGCACCGGTTCCGCAGGCAACATCTACGACACCGCCGTCACCGTACTTTTTGGCAAGTTCATAATAAAACTCCTGAAAGCCCTCGTGATTATCCTGACCGTTCCCGTACATTACCTCGAGATACCGGTCATAATTCTCCGCCACATCTTTAAAATCGTGTAAATCCATAGTAGTTCTCCTCTCACATTTGCCGCCACACTCGCGAGCAAAGCTCGCTCGTTGTCTGTTACTCCGACAGAGGGGGATTTGTCAACAACTTTTTTCAAGCAGTTCTTTTGCCCTCTTAAGTACCGGCACTTCCCGGTTTGCGACAAGCCGGCCGAATGCATAGTCGCGGTTCTTTTCATACTCCGCAAGAGCCTGCTCATAGGTGAGGCGCATTGTCTGCAGGTGGAAGTCCTCGATTTCGTCCTGCGTGAGGTGGCGCTCGCCGAAGCTTTTTACCCTGCAAAGGAAATAGTTGCTTAAGTTATGCCGTCCGATGACGTTATAATAGTCGCTGACAAGCCCTATCTTGCAGATGACGTCTACGTCCGCGCCGAGTTCCTCGGAAAGTTCCCTGCGAATTGCCGTCCCGAGATCCTCACCCGCCTCCACGCCGCCTCCCGGCGTCTCAATAACCGAAGCCTTACCGAATGCGTCGTCCCGGTTCACATGTACGAAGTAAAAGAAACCCTCCTCGTCATACACGATAGCCCGCGCGATGTGGCGGTCATGCGTGATCTCCTGAAGAGGCCACTCGTTGTCCTTAAGTTCGATGAAAAGTTCCTGCTGATTCTCCATAGTATCCTCCGTATTATTCATTTTCTTTCCCTTACGAATTGATATTAAACCGGTACACCTTTACCTGCCGTTTGCCCTCGGCATACATCTCGTTGTCCTCAGGGATATCGATGGTCTCAAGGTAGATTCCGCCGGCCAGCTCACAGGTCCTTGCAGACGCGTCGTTGGTCGGAATACAGGTAATAATGACATATCCGAGATTGTGCTTTCTTGCCTGTTTAAACAACAGCTGGCAGGCCTTGGCCGCATAGCGGTGCCCGCGGTACGGCTCTTCAATCGAATATCCGATATTTCCGCCGACATACAGCTTGTCGTTGTGCCCGATTCTGAGGTCGCATTCGCCGATCTTCGTGCCGTCAGGCAAACAAATGTCAAAGTGATACGCCGGCACAAACTGCTTCTCCGGCTTCGCCTCGGTAGTATGGTTTAAGCTGAGGAATATTTCCTCGTCCCGCAGATCGTCAACCGGAAGGAACGTTTCTCCCCCCGAAAGCTCTACGGTCATAATGTGTCTCGTCGGCCAGAACTCGTACAGGTACAGTCTGCTCACTTTTCCGGCAAATGGCACGAACTCGTCCATCACTGTTTTAAGCGCATCGCAAATCACGTCCTTCCGGTCAATCAAAAGCGTGTTGTGCGCCGACCAGTTGTAGATGTCATGGTTGTCACGGAAGCAATCCTTTAAAGCAAGAATCTCCGGCGTGACTTCGGGCGCAAGAAACATTACCGCATTGTCCCCGAGCGTGAACAAACCGATGTGATTGAACTCTGCCGCCATTGCACGGTGCGTCTTCGAAACCTTAATGAGCCGTTCCTTCAGCTCCTCCTCCCGACTAGTGTCATACGAACCGATCGTAAAATGCATCGGGATCCCGTTGGTCTGGGTTCCGCTGAATCCTTTGTCAAACAGGCTTTGCTGAAGAGCCGAAAGCTTTTGCTCCGTCTCGTCATCATAGCCTGCTAAAATGTATAAATTCCTGTCTGCCATAGTTGTTCTCCCCCTACTTCTGAAACAGGCACTCCTTCCGTTCATCCGTCACGATATGCTCAATCCCGGTGTGCTCTTTGCTCAAAAAATCCGCAAGAAATGTGGGGTAGGCTTTGTATTTTCCGAGGTCTGCAATCGGAATCCAGTACATGCTTTCCTTAACGCCCTGGGTGTGGCTGTCGCTGTGCAGTTCCTTCGTGCCCCGGGGCTTCATCAGAAAATAAAACGAGAGCTCATGACAGTCCTTGCCCTTTAAAGAGCCGCTGCTTTCATCGAAGAAATTCTCGTGAATGACCGCCAGACGGTCCACTTCGTAAGGCACTCCGGTTTCCTCGAAAACCTCGCGTCTTACGGCATCCTCCGCAGTCTCGCCCATGTGCACTCCGCCGCCGATCGAATAGTAATAATCGTCGATTTCATTGCCTGCGAAAAGCACACAGCCCTCTTCAACGATAATCGCCGCCGCGCGGTAGCGGAACCATTTGTTGTCCTTTGTAAAGCCACAGTCGTACTTCATCCAATCACCCCTCTTTCGCCGTTTTTAAAAAAAAGAACCCCGGCTTCCTCTCCCGAAGAGGAAACCGGGTGGTTTTTATGATTATATGCAGATTGTACGGTTGTGTCAATCGTTTTTTTATCACGGAAAATGTACCGTATTTCCGTCCGCGAAAATAGGACGACAATCCCCTTCACCGTTCACTCGATGGAAACCTCAATCTTACCTTCCTCGCATTTGCCGTCGGTCTCAACGATAATAGTTACCTTGCCTTTCGGAATCCGTGCTCCGACGGAATCGACCTGCTCACCGGCATGAAGATCGAACAATTTCTTTTTGGACCCGTCACAGTCATAATATACGCTGAGCGTTCCGGATTCCAGCTTTCCCTTGAAACGGAGCTGCACTTCTGCGTCGCTCTTATTCCGAAGGGTGCCGACCTTAGTCCCCCGAAACGTTGAGAAACTCAGTTTCATGGTTTTCGAAGTATTCGTGGTGACCATCATCGTTGCCGTGAAACTCGACCGGTAACGGATTCCGCCCGAGCGGATAACGGTCAATACAATCACCAGCACACTGATCGAAACAGCTGCAATAATACCGTAAATCACTCTTGTCTTCCGATCCATCCTGCCCTCCTGCTTCCGAAGATCAATCCGCCCGAAGCCGGCTTCCCTTCCGTTCTGCCTAAAGAGTACTTCTTCCTCCCTTTAAAAACAAGTGACCGCAGTCATGCCTTTTCGTGACTGCGGTCATACTTTAGCGGATTATATCAACAACCTCACCGATATACATATCATGCCAGTCCTGATCGCCGTAGAACCGCTCAACGACGTCCTTCGGCATATTTTCCGGAGCAAGACGCTGCCGGAACAGTTTCCTGCAGACAATCGTCACTTCGGCTTCCTGAAACGTCATCGACTCCCCCGCCGGGATTGCGGTAAGGCCGGATGCATGCATCTTGTCCATATCGCGTCCCGACTTCGCGCCGAGCACGCCGAGTTCTTTTTTGTACTGCTCCGGGTAGAAGCTGAGCGTAAAATACGCATTGTCATCCATAAATTCGTGCGTGTATCTGGATGCTCTCACATACACCATAACAACGGGCTTTCCCCAGATGGTTCCCATGCCGCCCCAACTGACGGTCATCGTGTTAAAGCTGTCCTCCCGGCCTGCCGTAAGCAGTGCCCATTTCTTGTCAAACTGTTTGAAAATATCAGTTGTAAATTCCATGAATGTTCTCCTCATTCTGTTGTATTGCGTTCGTCCGCTTTCAAAACCTTTTAGCAGTCAAATGTGAACCGGTCGAAGATAAAGGTTTCGTCCGCATTCTTTGCGGCAAATTCAAAGTATACCGCATGCTTTCCGATCACGCCGGCAGTAAGTGCCGCCGTTGCTTCCTTCACGGTTCCGTCCAGTGTAGCCTCCGCTACAACACGCCCCTTGTAGGAATCGATTCGTACCCGGACGGTTCCGGCCTTCGCCTCTTCCAAAACGACCGTCACGGTTTTCGCGGGATTGCTTCCGAACTGCAGGTAACGGAAGCCGACCGTAGTTCCCGGTGTGATATTCACAACGGGGGTCGAAATGTCGTCCCGCTGTTCGTATCCCGGACGGATATAGGCGTATTTGCGGCTGCCGTATATATGGCAGGCATAACCTGCGGAAATCCATTTATAAGCATCCAGTCCGTTGATGTGCGGACCCTGGGATGTCATCTCGACGGGCTTTGAGGAAACCGGCTCGCCGTTTAAATATCTAACGTCGCCGATGTATAACTGCCCGTCCGTTCCCATTGCCACATCAACCGGCTCAAGCATCGCCTGGCGCGAGTACTCGTCCGTACCGGTCTGGCGGTGGTAGAAGATGTACCATTGGCCGTTCACTTCCATAATGGAGCCGTGGTTGTTGCCCCAGCGGTACGTCATGGTGCCGAGCCCCTCGCTGTCCCGAAGGATCTCTCCGCCGTTAAAGCTGATGTCGCCGCCGTCATGGAACGGTCCGAAGGGCGTATCGCTTATGCGGTAGGAAAGGAATCCGTTGCAGGGCTCAAACACGCCGAGTTCGGGGATGGGCTTTTCGTAGCGTCTCGAGAAAATGTAAACGTATTTGCCCATTACCTTTCGCGGGCTAGAGGCTTCGAAAAATGCATCGATCAGCGAGATATGTCCGTCGTCTCTCGGATCCCACGGGCAGGTCGAATGCCCGAGCGGGTTCGACACAAGCGTGCCCTCTTTGATCGTAGCCATGTCGTCTTCCATTTCGGCGATGTAGCACGGTGCCGCGCAGCCGCCCCAATAAGCGTATACTTTGCCGTCATCGTCCACTAAAACGCCGGGATCGAAGCCGAGCTTCGTCTCCACCGGATTCTCAAACGGTCCCCACGGATTCTTTGAGGAGGCAACGACAACAAGGCTGCCCTTCCGCTCCGCCGCATACATATAGTAAGTGTCGCCCTTCTTTACAACGTCGGGTGCGTATAGAATCGAATCATAATGTGTCTCGTAGCAGACGCCGTGATACGTCCAGTCAGTCAGATCCGTGACCGGCGCGGACCAGGCAACATAATTGCGTCCGCAATACTGTGTCCGCTCAATGTCGTGCGAGCCGTATACATAGACTCTCTCCTCGCCGTTGTGCGTAAACACTCTCGGCTCCCCGTCCGGGACATGTTCCCAGAGCGGCATGTAGGGATTGGCACCCTTGATATACTCTTTCATATTACGTTTCCTCACTTATATTTCTTCGGCGGGTTCGCCGTTTTGCACTCCCTTAGGGCCTTTAGTCAAGCACCAGCTCGTCGCCGGGCGCCAGGATGATCCGTCCCTCGACCTTGAACTGCTCCGCAACCGACTGGTCAAAACCGCTCTGATTGGCCGGTACCATATGGTACGGAATGCTGTGCTTCGCGCCGACCAGGTTCGCGCACTCGATGGCTTCCGCCATATTCATGTTGTATACGCCGTCACAGCAGAAGAACGCATAGTCTAACTTCTTTGCGGCAAATGTCTCCATGTCCTTCGTCTTCGACGTATCGCCGGAAACATAAAGTTTCACACCGTTACCGAACGTGAGAATGTAGCCGACACACTCCGTTACGTTGTGGTTCTTGTTATAGCCTGCCTCCACCGCTTCAACCTTGACAAAACCGAGGTCGAAACTCTGATGGGTTCCGCCGCTCAGGGCTTCCGCGTAGGTGATGGTTTTGCAGCCTTCGTTCTTCGTTGTGATCAGCTGTGTCTGTGTATGGTCGTAATGTCCGTGGGTAATCAGAATCAGGTCGGCCGGAACATCGTATCCGTCTCCCGAAAACGGATCGATATAGATGGTCTTGCCTTCCGCAGTGATAATGCGAAGGCTTCCGTGTCCCTGATACCGTAATGTTGCTGCTCCCATAATCTCCTCCTTATTCTCATCCGGCGTAACACCGGGGTCTGTACTGTCCTGCTGCTCCTTCTCCCCGCCGGGGTCCGCTGTCGGAATATCACTCGGTCGAAGAATCGGAAGTTCATTCTCATCTTTCTTTGCTTCCTGCTCCGCGTTCCCGTCCTGCCCTTTGCCGCCGTCCTTCTTCCCGCCGCAGCCGGATATAAGGACAGCCGTAAGGGTGAATACGATCACGGCAATCAGCATTCGGTTTCTTTTCTTCATATTGTCTTCTCCTCTGTATCCAAACGGATTTTGATAAGTATATCACATGTTACGAAAGAATGCTACCGTAACAAGGCAAATTTGCCGAAAAACGGCACATTTTTATATCGTCCGAAAGCCTCCCTTTTCCCCGCGAAAAGGAAAAAAGAGTTGCGATTTTTCGGAAAAACCTTTATCATAAAATAGATTGTTCTTCTGATCATTTTCCGATATTCAGAAGACGGAGGTCAGCTTATGAAAAACCGTCCGTATCCCTATTACGATATGCCGGACTTACATACACTTTGCGAACTGATTGACAACGGCGAGAAGGCCGGCGGAGACATAACCGTCTTTTATACCGGCCAGGACGAACGCCCGCTTTCCTTCCGGGAATGTGCCGCAGGAATACGCTCCATCGGCGCCTTCCTTTCCGCACAGGGCTTTCACGGAAAGAACATTGCCCTGCTCGGAGAGAATTCCACCGAATGGTGTCTTTGTTATTTCGGCATCACGAACAGCGGCAATGTCGTCGTTCCGTTAGACCGGAACCTGCCTGAAGACGAGCTTTACGAACTGCTCGCGGGCTGCGATTGCTCCGCTTTGTTTTATACCGAAAAACTTAAGGAGAAGGTTGCGTATTGTCAGAACAGGGACGCCTCTCTTTCGGACATCCGGCTCTTCTCCATCCAGCAGCTGGATGCCATAATATCCGAAGGCAACCAATGCCTTTTGAACGGGCAACCCGTTTCGGAAACCGAAATCACGCCGGACACCCTTGCCTGTATCGTATATACTTCCGGAACCTCCGGCAAATGTAAAGGTGTCATGCTGACGCACGGCAATCTGACCACCGACGTGGTGGCAACCTGCCGGTGTGTCACGGCGCGCCATGCGCAGGTTTTTCTCCCGTTGAACCATGCATTTTCCTGGGCCTCGGCTATGTTCGCCGCCTTTTTATACATTAAGGACGGGCACATCAGCGAAAACCTGCACCATGTGATCCGTGACATGGAACGGAACAAACCGCAGAACATTTCCGCAGTACCGATGATGGTCGAGATGATCTATAACGGCATATGGAATACCGCGCGCAAACAGGGCAAAGAAAAGAAACTGAAACGCGGAATCCGCCTGAGCCGGGCCCTTATGGCAATCGGCATTGATGTCCGCAGACGCCTGTTCCGCTCCATTCATGCCACCTTCGGCGGACAGCTTGAGACGATTATCTGCGGAGGTGCAGCCCTTGACGAGAAGATTCAGCGCGGCCTTTACGACATCGGCATCCAGGTAATTACCGGATACGGGATTACGGAGTGTTCCCCTGTCGTGTCGGTTAACCGCAACCACGATTACCGTTTCGGCAGTGTCGGCCGTCCGCTCCCCTGTAACCGCGTTATCATTCATGACCCGGACGCGAACGGTATCGGCGAGATTTATGTATCCGGAAGCAATGTCATGAAGGGCTATTATAAGGATCCCGAGGCAACCGCGGAGGCATTTGACGGCGAATGGTTCAAAACCGGCGACCAGGGCCGCATGGACAAGGACGGCTTCCTTTACATCACCGGCCGCAAGAAGAATTTGATCATTCTCTCGAACGGGGAAAATGTGTCGCCTGAGGAACTCGAGCAGAAACTTTGCCGCTTCGAGTACGTGAAGGAAGTCGCCGTTTACGAAGAGAACCGGAACATTACCGCGGAGTTTTACCTGGATGAAGCGTCCTATCCGGACGCGAAGGAGCGTCTTAGCGCCGATGTGAAACAGTTCAACCGCAAAATGCCTTCTGCCAAGAACATCCATCACATCAAAGTGCGTCCGGTTCCGTTTGAAAAGAATACAACCATGAAAATCAAGCGTCATCTGCTCAACGACGGGGAAAAGAACCGTTGACGTCTTGTAAGAACAACAATGAGAAGAACCGGTGATGTATAATCGGGACAACAATGAAAAGAGCCGGTAACGGCCGGTGAGGAGAAAACCATGTACGAAAGTTTGTGTGAGATATTACGCAATTATGTCGAAGAACCGGAGGGCGGTCTGTCTCCTGACACAAGTTTTACGGAGGATCTGCATATGACCTCCCTTGATGTCATGACGATGATCGGAGACGTGGAGGACCGGTTTCATATTACGATTGCAACCGAAGACCTGAACGGCATTTACACGCTTCGGGAACTGACGGAATATCTGGAAGGGAAAATCTGACCAATGGAAGAAAGAACCTGCTACCCTCTTATGAGGGCCCAAAAAGGACTTGCACTGCTTTTCGGATTTTATCCGGACAAGCAGATTCTGAATATATGCGTCCGCGTCCGATTTGCCGAAACCGTTGACGAAGACCGTCTTGCAGAGTCCATCCGGCTGCTGCCCTCTATCCTTCCGTACTGCCGTATCCGGATCTGCTTAAAAGACGGACAGTTCGAACAGTATGTAAGCGATGATGCCCCCGAAGCAATGGAGATTTATGATGCTCCGGGACGCACGGAGGAGGAAATGCAGGCGCTTTACAGCGACTGGGCGCATGAGCTTTTCCCCAACGACTGCATGGATGTCCAGCTCTACCGCGCCCGTCTGGTAAGACGCGAAGACAACTGCCGCGAACTGTTCTTCCTCGGGCATCATTTCATTATGGATGCCTATGCGGTCATCGGTGCCATTGAGCATATCGGCAAGATTTATAAAGCCCTTGAGGACGGAGCCCCTCTTCCCAAAGAAGCTCCTCTTCCCTGGGAAATGGTGGAACAGGAAGCGCAGTATTACGCTTCTCCCCGCTATGAGGCCGATGTCGCATGGTGGAAAGAGTTCTACCGGGAAGAGCCTCATTTTACGAGCCTGAACGGATTGGGAAGCCCCGAGTTTATTGACGGACACAGCTACGGCAGGGGACAGAATTTTACCCAGCTGAAAGGAATCGCGATTGACCGCGTTATTCCCGCTTCGCTTGTGGATCGGGTGAACGCTGCTGCCAGGGACAGCCGGCTTGCCGTACAGCTTTATTACCTGTTAGCGCTTAGGACCTACCTCGGCAAGGTCAGCGGAACCGATGACGTCATCGTCGATACGGTGATTGCCCGTCGTTCCACCCTCACACAGAAACGAAGCGGCCTGTCGCGTGCCAACACACTTCCGCTCCGCTCGGTCATTGCTCCCGATACTCCCTTCCGTGACGCGCTTTTGATCCTGGACGGAATCCAGAAAGAAATCTACCGCCATGCCGATGTGCTTTTAGAGGATTTTACCGGAATCATCAATGCACAGCATAAGACGCCGCCCGGATGTACCTACCATACAACATGGCTCACGTATCAGCCCTACTTTGATCTTTCAAAAAGCGATCTGAAATTTCAGGCCAATTCCATCCATAACGGTGCTGCGGCAACGCCCCTGTATGTTTACATTACTCCGCAGGACGCAAGCGGCGAGCTGATTGCCACCTATAACATTGCCCTCAATTATATCCGCCCGGAAAGTGTGGACCGCTTCCATGCGTTCCTGCTCCGTTTCCTCGAAAACGGCATTCTAACGCCGGAGGAAAGCATCGGAAGCCTGCTTGGAAAGTGTCTTTAACCTGCACCCGGAGCGATTCCCGTAACGACACAAAAAAACCGCCGGTTTACTGCAATCTGCAGCGAACCGGCGGTATTATTCTACTTGTGTAGTACTTACTGTTATTTATCTTGTTCCCAAGTTAATGTGCAAAAGGTGTTTTCGGGGATTTCAGTTACCCCGCTCCCCCATCCCGCGAAGGTATAATCATACCGGTAATTCTCAAATTCCAGATCCGCATACTCATACACGCAGGTCATCAGCAGATCGCCTTCCATGTAATAGTCCATCTTCTCAAGATCACCGTTGGGCGCATATGTCAGCTTTCTCTCGATGCCTCTGTCCAAAAACCAGCGAAGTCTGCCGTCCTCGTCATAATCAAGGATAATTTCCTCGGCAGGCGGAACATCCGAATTGCTCTGCGCCACGCTGATTCCGATAATTCTTCCTTTTCCGTCTGTCAGGAACTGCTCTTCGTAGCCTTCCTGCTTCGTGCGCGAAACGGAAGCACACTGGAATTCTCCGGGAACAGTTTCCTCCGGGATCGGAAGCGGAACCGACCAGGTCTCGTTCTCGATCACATTCTCTAAATCAATATATGTGAGGGTGTGTTTCATGGTTCCGCCCGCCTCATACTTCCAGGTGGAATCCTCCACAGCGAAGCCGTCCATCGCGACACCGTATTTCACAATCTTTCCGTTTTCAAATACCATATCATAGTTAAGACGCCGGCCGGGATTCTGAATGCTGCCGAATCCTGTTTCTTTTTTCGTGTCGTTCCCATCCACGGAGAACTCGAACGTCCTCGTTTCATCGACCGGCTCAGCCATGCCGGCCTTTAAACAGAAGAGACGGTACGACGCCAGGTTGCCCTGTTCATCAAATTTGAACGTGATTCTCTGGTTCTCGTCTCCGGTCACTTCCTTCCAGTATCCATTCTTGTCATAGGTTATGACAAATGCAGGATCATTGTATTCCTTCAGAAGATGGCATTCGTTTTCGTACTTCTCAAACGGGTCCCCCCAGAAATCCATACGGATGTAATTATCTTCCGACTTCTCTTCTCCTGCCGGAAGCTGCCAGGTAATTACCCTCACGCCGCATTTGTCATAAACATATTCCGTATACCGGGTGTACTCACCGGAATCACTGTGACAGAATTCCTTAAGGCGTCCGTATTCGTCGTATTTGTATTCAATTGTCGACCCGTTCTCGCCCTGGGTGGTAGCCTTCACAAGCTTGTGCCGGATATTCTTCGTCGGCGATGTCGGTAAAGGACTCGGAACATTGGTGGCTTCCTGTGTCACTGTCGGCGTCGGCGTAGTCTTTTTGTTTTTCTTCTTAAATGTGCGTGCCAGCAGAAACCCTTCTGCTATCAGTGCAATGCCGCATAAACTGATAATGATTACGGCAAATGTCCGGCGTTTCATGCGTAAACCGGAACGCTTTTTTCTTTTGGATGTTTCCATATTTTCCCCCTAAAAAAGAAATAGAAATAAAATTCACCAGGATATTTTACCAGAAAAAAGTTCCGATGACAACCAAAAAGGCCATCGGACCCCGACAGTCTTTTCTGTTTATTTTCTTCTGTTTTTGTCTGTTTTTCACATAGACGGTGCCGTTTCGTACAGCGATTCCACGGTCTGCTACCGGCTTACTCCTGCATGCCCGATACCGGAAACTCCCGATGTCGCATGGACCTTATACATTTTATGCATAAGCCCTCCCGATACGGGACGGATGTCTTCGGTAATCTCTCCCAAACCGCATTGCTTAAACAATGCAGCTATTGTATCCTTCATTCTGTAATCCTCTTTCGTTCTTCTTTACGGCAGGTCGGCCGGATTAATCCGGTATATGATCTCCCGTCCCCTGCAGTCCTGCAGGGTGTAATCCGGCGAATACCGGATCTCCGTCACAACAAGTTCCCCCTTCTCGTTGATTGCACCATAGGCAAATACCAGTATCCCGTCCGTCAGATAATGCACCGTCGTATACCTGAGTGTTGTCTTATTGGCCCGGAGACTGTTTTCGTTAATCGTGCTGTGCTGATAAAACAAATCATAATAATCCTTGACGGTCGCATCACATTCGAGTACATCCCGAAGCGTGCATCCTTCCGTCACGTTTTGAAAATCCGCATATTTCTTCAATGGTCCGTGAATCAGCACCGGGTATCCGGCCAACGCAAACAGATTATTCTGCTCGGTACCAAACCAGAAGAGACGGTCGCCGTCCCGCGATTCAAAGGCGGTATAATACATTCCGTCGGGCATTTTCCGGAATTCTGCTTCCGGATAATTATAGAGAACGGATTGGAGTAAAGTCACCCCGTTACCGTAGTTTTCAAACACGCCGGCATCGATTCCCAGACGCACAAACCGGTTCTGCCCCAGAAGACTACCATACCAGGTGTCCCGGTCGTATATCTTAACCTCAAGCCTCGCAGTATCATCGCATAAAGCGTTGTTGCGAATGTATTCCGCGATATCCGTTGTCAACATGGAACGGATTTCTTCTTTCGAAAGCGGCTCCGGTCTTACTCTTACTGCTTCCGTGACAGAGGGCGTCGGGGTTTCGGGGTTCGTCGGCGTAACGGGGTCTGTCGGTCCGTCCGTTACCGGTTCCGCAGTCGTCTGCGGACTTCCCTCTGAAGGGGTGGATTCCATGCCGGATTCCGTCGGTCTTCGTGCAGTATCAGACGGTGCAGCCTCGCATCCGCACAGCAACCCGGCCAATATGACACAAATAACAATCCGCCATCCTCTTTTCACGACTGTTCCTCCGTTTACGTATGTCCTGCACATAAACAGTCCCGCAAATTCTATCCTTCGTAACTGCAGAACCGGTTCTCCGCATCCGCTTTGGCGCGATACAGGGCGGAATCCGCCTTCTTGAAGATTTCGGCGAAATCCTTCTCCTCTCCGCTATATAAAGCGGCTCCGACGCTGACGCTCATCTTCCGTCCGACCGCCGGCAGGATAACTTCCGCCGCACCGTTAACGATTCCCTCCGCAATTGCGCGAGCCTTGTCAGCGGTATCGACATCTTCGACAAATACGACGAATTCATCACCGCCGAACCGGGCGGCAATCTCGCCGTTTACAAACTGATTTTTCAGAATCGTACCGAACTGCACAATAACATCGTCACCAACATCATGGCCGAAGGTGTCATTGATCGATTTAAACTTGTCGACGTCCATTACGAAGAGCACGCCCTTATCCGTCTTTGCGCCATGAAAGATTGCGTTCACTTCGCGAATCAGCGCAGCTTTATTCTTAAGCCCGGACAGTTCATCGGTATCCTTCTGAATATTGAGCTTCCTGGTCAGGACAAATTCGCGGATCCGGACGGAATCGGCGATGATGTTCAGGAAAATTCCGACTATCGTGAAGATTACCACATTGATTACGTCGACGTCCCAGACTTCGCGTTCTTTGACACCGTACATCCAGATCAGAAAGAGTGTTGCCGCGCCGCACAGTTCGAACGTCATATAAATCGGCCGGTCAATCGTGAACATCGGCGTGATCAAAAGGAGTGCGATAAATGTGGTCGCCGGAACAGATGCGCTGTTCTGCGAGATAAAACAACCGAATATGAATAAAAGCGAAATCGAAAGATACATCACGAGTTTTGGTATTCTCGAATCCTTCTTCAGGCGGAAGAAGACGGCAATACCCGCGGCGGAATACAGAAACGCCATCAGGTAAAAAAACGTATTGACCCTGAGCCTGCTGTTCATCAAAGAACTGAAATATAAGGCAAGAAATACAAACGCCATAAAGCAATGCAGAATCCGCCAGACCACGAAATTCGAGACATATACATCCTTTTTGATCGCGTCATATTCCTCCTTTTCAATTCCGCAGTAGAAGAAATAATTGCGCAAAACTTTTAAAACATTCATAGAAAACCTCTGTCAATACTCCGTCTTAACCGAATCCAAATAAAAAACCCGGCCATCTGATTATAACAGATAACCGGGGTTACGGCTACATTTTTCGCAATCTTATTCCGTTTTCTTAAGCGGTACCCAGATAAAGGTTCTCACCTCACTCGAACCGGGCTCCGGAGCGAGATACACTTCAATGTCATATTCGTCCACAAGTTCATAGCCCTTAAGTGCCGGAAGCCACTCGGACCAGATCTTCGTATTGGTATCCTGCAGCGTCTTTAACGTGCACGGGAACTGTGCCCAAAGGCTTGCCGGAATCACGCGGGTCTCGCACCCTTCCGGAACCTCTTCCCACGGAAAATACATATCAGCAATCCAGTAATCGAAATCCTTTCCGTCCATGTCAAGGCACAAACCGAAGGTCCCCATGATCGGGCGTTTATCTCCCTGTGCCATCCACTCATCCCAGAACTTCGGCACCTCCTGATAACTTGTGTCGGAATTAAAACGTCTCTTCACGCCGACGATTGTGAACTGATCTTTTTCTACGATTTGGTAATCCATCATTGATCCACCCTCCATTGTGATTTTGATATGCATCGGGGCAAATGAGCGAAGCAGCGCTCCCGTTTCCCGGGCCTGCGACGGTGTGATTCCGTGAAACTTCTGGAAGGCCTTCGCAAAACTGTCCGGCGAATCATATCCGTATCGGACGGCGACGTCGATCACCTTTATATCCTTTCGGTTCAGTTCCTGGGCTGCCAGCGTCATTCTGCGCGCACGGATGTATTCGCCGACAGTCATCCCGCACAGAGCCCCGAAGATGCGCTGGTAATAAAACGGCGACAAGGCCGCTTTCCCGGCAATGACCTCGATGTCAAGGTTCTCCGTCAGATTTGCTTCTATGAAATCTATGGACTCCTGAATGCCTTCAATCCAGCCTTTCATCCCGGTTGCTCCTTTCTCTTTTGCTCTCTGCACTGTCAATATATCAGTCTTTCGGTTATGATGCCCGACATTCCATGCTCACTTGGGCGGGGTGTGGAATACCCGTCATTTCCGCAGTTATTCTGCGGCGTCATGATCACAAACCCGTCCGGCTTGTTTCTGACAAGTTCCGGATCCGGTTCTCCCACGTAAAATGCAAAGCATCCCACATAACTTCCCTGCAGTCATTAAACTCTGCGAAGTGCTTCAGCGTCTTGTCCAAAGCGTCTTTTAGTTTCTTAGTCTGACGTACTCCCGGCTCCCACCAGAGCCCGTTTATCTTAAGGATTCCGTTCTTCCTGTCCGGTATGGCTTCAATCCGCCCGACGAAGCTGTCCCCGTGAAGGATCGGGAGCGTATAGTAACCGTACTTTCTCTTGTCAGCCGGCGTATAAATCTCCCATGAATACGTAAAATCCCACAGCGACCGTATCAATGCTTTATCCCACATAAGCGGATCTAACGGTGCGAGAAATGACATACGCGGCTTCAGATCGGCGCTTCCGTCAAGAACCGACCTTAACAGATTCTCATCCGATGAAAGGCAATAGAACAGGGGTTTCAACCCTTCCACGATAACAGGAATGATTTTCCCTGAGGCGATTAATTCTTCAAGAATGTTTTTTCTTTTCTCCGCTTTGAGGTCAATGCCGAGATATGCGGTGCTGCTTTTATCCCAAAGAAGCCCCACTGCGCCGATTCTTCGAAGCACGCGCCAGGAGATAAACTCCTCCTCATTCTTGCAGGGATTCTCCGCCTCCAGTATGGATTTCGGGATATGCCTCTTGGCAAGATCGTAGTATTTTCTGCTTCCCTTTTTGTGATGGATGACCAGTTCCCCATCCGTATATAACTGTTCCAGAACAGATCTTGCCGCCGGGGATTCCTTATTCCAGTTTCCGCTCCAATGCATGGAAGAATGCCAGAATATCTCTCCTTCTATCGGGAGTTCGTCGCTGCACACCGGACCATTCTCCCGAATGTACGACTTTGCTCTCTCCTTCAGTTCCTCAATCCCGTCGAAAGTAGCCCCCAGTGCAAGACTTCTGTCCCTGTAAAAAGAGAAATACGGCCAGTCTTCCACCGGCCATATGGAAAGCTCCTTATCCGCATAATCCACCAGCTTCCGATCTGCATAAAGAAGCTCCTCAAGCATGCATTTCCGGAATCCCTTCACTCTGGATTGCAAAGTCAGTTCCGCGTTCTTTCCGCAGACATCCACGGGATCATACTGTATACAGCCTGCCTGACGGATATAACGGTACGCCCCGTCCTTTTCGGTAAAGCGATACGTTCCTATAAGTCCCTGCTTTGCCAAAATGAATTGTCTGGCCTGCTCTATCGAAAGTGTCAGCATTCGTCAGGCTCCTTCCAGAATCCGCCTTTGTGAAAATTCTCATTGCCGAGAGGCTTCGCGCTCAGGCGGAACATGACACACCCGTCCGGGCAGACAACGGTCTTAGTGTACCTGTCGTCACCGCCCAGGTTAATAAGATCGCCGCCGCTCCTCACGGCTTCCATCAGCGGATAAAGCATCATCATCGTCTTCGAACAGATTCCGTACCCGTCCCGATTCACGGGACAACCATATGTACATGTGTATGTGTCGCCGATTTCCTCACCGTTTCTGCAATAGTGCTCCGTATGATCCCCGCGCAGGAATCCGACTACCTCTACCGTAAATTCATATTCTTCATCATACCATTTTTTCATCGGTTCTCCTCCAATATCCGCAAGGCTTCTTTGTAGTCTTGTCCCAAGATTTCCTGGACCTTCTGAAACTCGAATTTCTCGTGTAATCTCGTCTGAATTTTCAGAAATTCCTTCTTTCCGTACTTTC
>CAMIWE010000012.1 GCA_946402335.1 uncultured Lachnoclostridium sp. | reverse complement strand
GATATGGAACCGCGGTTCGTTCTTTTGATCATGACCATGGTCTGTGTCTTTTTGATTTTCTTCTCATACCGGTTTGACAATGTTTTTACGCCGATCCGCACGAGACTGAATTCCCTTATCATTCCGCTCCAGAAAGGAATCACGACGATCGGAACCAGCATTAACAATGCGGTTGACAATTTTCAACAAGTTGACGAACTCCAGAAGGAAATTGCGGAGTTAAAGAAGGAAAAGGACCGCATCAGCCGTGAGAAAGAGAGCATGGAGCAGTCCCTGTATGACCTGGAACGCTTAAAGCAGCTTCTTTCCCTTTCCGAGAACTATAAGAATTACACGACGGTTGCCGCCAATATTATTGCCAAGGATTCGAGCGGATACTATTCGCGTTTCACTTTGGACAAAGGCAGCCGCGACGGCATCAAAGTCGATATGAACGTGCTCGCGGGAAGCGGACTTGTCGGTATCATCACCGAAGTCGGCCCGAACTATTCGGTTGTCCGTTCCATCATCGATGACAATAACTATGTCAGCGCGATCGTAACGAAATCGGAAGACGACTGTATCGTATGCGGCAATCTGGATCTGCTTTCCATCGGCTACATCGAGATCCGTGACCTTTCCATCAATACGGAAGCCCGAAACAACTATAAGGTATATACATCGCCCCTTAGTGACAAATACCTCCCCGACATTCTGATCGGGTACATTTCCAATATCCAGAACGAGAATGACGGCCTTACGAAAACCGGTTACCTTACGCCGGTTGTCGATTTTGAGCATTTGAATACGGTATTGATCATAACCGAACTCAAGCAAAACCTGATAGAACAGGACGAAGAGTAGGAAACACGGAGGAATCATCCTTTCATGATCGTATTTTTGGTTTATGCAGTAGAAATTTTAATCGCACTCCTTTTAAAGACAACGGTGCTGCCGTATGTGGCGTTCGGGTTCAATAATGTTCCCGATCTGATCATCATGGTTGTCGTTGCTGCCGCATATCATCGCGGTAAAACAAAAGGAATGTTCATCGGATTTGCCGCGGGACTCGTATTGGATATCGCTTCCGGCGGCTATCTCGGCGTGTTTGCGCTCTTTTATATGTTCATCGGTTATCTGAACGGTTTTCTGGCCAAATACTATGTGCAAAACGATTTTCTGCTTCCGCTTGCCATGGTTGCGGCTTCGGAATTCCTGTTCAGTTTCATGTTCTATCTGTTCCTTTTCATGGTAAGAGGACGGACGAACATCGTTTCCTATATGGCCAACCAGATGCTTCCGCAGGCGGTTTATACAATGGTTGTTTTTATCGTTGTATACCGGATTCTGGATTTGATCTATTGGAAAGTTACAAAGCCTCTTTTTACCGACTATTCGAAGGTGGAAGGCTGATCGTATTACGGAGAAATCATGGAACATACTTTCTTTGCAAAACTGAAAGAGATTTTTTCCAACCGGCTCGTTCCGGTCTTTTTGGTGCTTTCCCTCGGATTTATCGTTATCATCGCGCATATTTTCAATATGCAGATGGTGGAGCCTGAGAAGACGAAGATTACCCGTGATGAAAAATCCTACACCAAGACGGTTTCGATTCCGTCTACCAGAGGAAACATCTACGATAAGAGCGGAAATCTGCTTGCCTATAACGAACTGCAGTTTAATCTGGATATGTTTTATTCCGCCGAGCTTAAGACCAATGAACAGACCAATACGGCGGTCTTTGAGCTGATCCAGATTCTTCGGGAATACGGGTATAAGCGGGAATTTGCCTTCCCGATTGCCATGGACGAAGAGGAAAACCTGCGGTTTACCATCAGCGGCACCTCCCTGGACCGTTTCAAAAAGAATGCATACGGTTTGAAAAGCGTTAACGAACTGACGGAGAAGCACAAAGAGGCAACCGCAGAGGATGTCTTTAACTTCATGCGTTTCGGTAATGCCAGTTCCGCCATGTTCCAGATCGATGAAAAGTACAGCAAAGCCGATGCCCTGGAGATCATGGCTTACCGTTACCAGTTCTTTACGATGTATCCGAGTTATTCGTCCTTCCGTGTTGTCAGCAACATCAGTGACGAGGCGCGGATCACCTTCTATGAAAATACCACGACCATCCCCGGACTTGAAATTACAAAATCCTCCCGCAGAATCTATCTGGATTCCGAATATTTTTCGCATATCGTAGGTTATGTCGGTCGTATCAACGCGGAAGAGCTTTCGAGTTTAAGAGAAGCCGGCACCGGCACCCGTTATAACGATAACAGTATTGTCGGCAAGGCAGGAATTGAGAAGTCCTACGAGACCTATCTTTCCGGAACGGACGGAGAGTATACGATCTTAATAAACGACCGCGGACAGGTGCGTACCAAAAACATCACGAAGGAACCGGTTCCCGGCAATGATATTTATCTTTCCATTGACCGGGAGAAGCAGATCTGCTGTTATAACATCATTAAACGTAATGTTGCGGGTATTCTTCTTGCCGCAATCGTTGACGGCATGGATTACGGCAGTAAGGGAGAGGACGCTACCGAGATCACAATCCCGATTTACGAGGTTTATTACGCCCTTTTCAGCAATCATATCATCAATACCGACCATTTCAAGGCGGAGGATGCGACCAAGATTGAAAAGGACCTGCAGTACCTGTTTGATAAAAACGAAAACATTATCTGGGAGAATTATCTGAAGCATCTGGAGCCGGATTGCGACATTTACGGCGACAAAGTCACCAAGATGATTCAGGAATACCTGGATTTCTTATACCAGAAGCTCGGCAATTCCGGCTGGGGCATCGTAAACAACAACGCGATCAATGTACTCGATCCGGAATATATTGCATTTTCCAAGCGGCAGAGCAGTCTGAGCCATTATCTGCAGTATGCGATCACCCAGGGATGGATCAATCTGGATAAGCTGAACATCGGTTCCGAGTATTATGACACAAACGAACTGTACGGCTATCTCAGACAGTATGTCATCGACCATATGCGGGAAGACCCGGATTATAAGAGTAAGATTTACCGCACATTGATTTTTGATTACGTTATCCGTTTGCGGGATATTGCAATCCTTTTGTATGACCAGGGCATTCTTGAACCCGATGCGGAAATGTACAACAAGCTCGTGAACTATCAGGAGGATCCTTATGACTTCATGACGCATAAGATCCGTACGATGGAAATCACGCCTGCCATGCTCGCCTTAGAGCCATGCAGCGGTTCAATCATTCTTACCGATCCCAACACCGGAACGGTAGAGTGCATGGTTTCGTATCCGAGCTATGACAATAACTATTTTGCAAACCAGGTCGACATGAACTATTACAACCGGCTGCTGGCGGACAAATCCTATCCGCTGGTATTCCGTGCAACGTCTTCCAAGACGACTACCGGTTCGACCTTCAAACCGCTTTCGGCGATCATGGGCCTTATGGAAGGCGTTATCACGACCGACGAACTGATCGAAGACAAGGGCAAATTCCTCGAAGTCGATCCTTCCCCGCGATGCTGGGCATATCCGAATTCCCACGGCAAATTAACCGTTTCGGACGCAATCCGCGATTCCTGTAACTATTATTTCTTCACCGTTGGCTACCGGGTATCCATCAACCAGCGAGGAGAGTATATCGATGCCCTCGGCATCAAGACCATTCAGAAATACGCGAAGATGTTTGGTCTCGGCGACAAATCCGGCGTTGAACTTTCCGAATCGGCACCGCAGATTTCCGGTAAGGACGCTGTCCGTACCGCGATCGGATATTATCACAGCTTTGCGCCGATCCAGATTGCAAGATATCTGACAACCATTGCCAATGAAGGAACCTGTTACGACCTGACGCTTGTCAGCAAAGTTGTCGGTACGACCGGTGAAACGCTTATGAGCAACCTGGCAACGGTTCGTAACTCGCTGGACCAGATCCCGCAGGAATACTGGTATGCCGTGAAAACCGGTATGTACAACGTAGTAAACCATAAGGATTCCGGTATCCGTAAATACTATCGTGACCTTGATTTTAAAGTTTCCGGAAAGACCGGTACGGCGCAGGTCAGCCTGAACCATCCGAATAACGCGCTGTTCCTTTCCTATGCGCCGAGCGAAAACCCGGAAATCTGCGTAACGGTTGTTATCCCGAACGGATACGCATCCGCGAATGCCGCAATCGTTGCAAGAGAAGTGTACGGTTATTACTTTAACGGCGACAACCGCGACGCTTTGTTAAGCGGAAAAGTATTTGCCGCAAATATCGGACCGATCAAGTTCTCCGACTGATGGGGGTTATATGAAAAACACCGTAATCTTAAAAGGGTATACGGACGGCATTTCTTTGGTCCTTTCCAATGAAGTGCCGTTTGAGGAAATCCTTACCGAACTCGAAAAACGCATCAAATCCTCGGCCAAGTTTTTGGGCAGCGCAAAGATGTCCATGCGTTTTGAAGGACGGGAACTTTCCACGGAAGAGCAGAAGGAGATTCTCCGTGTCATTACCGAGAATTCCGAACTTGAGATCATCTGCGTCATTGACGGCAATGAAACCAACGAGGAAATCCTTCGGCAGTCCATGGACCAGGTAATCGGAAGCCTTTCCACGAAAACCGCCCAGATGTATCAGGGAATCCTCCGATCCGGACGCCGTCTTGAAACGGAAAATTCGATCGTTATCGTCGGAAATGTCGAAGCCGGCGCCGAAATCGTCAGCGGAGGCAGCATTATTGTAATCGGGGCGTTACTCGGAACGGCTCTGGCCGGTACCAATTCCAACCGGGAATCCTTCGTATTTGCCGCCCAGATGCATCCCGAACGGCTTTGTATCGGCAAATACGAATACGATAACTCCGCGCTTAGTGAGAAACAGCAGAAGAAGGAAGCAAAGCTTCTTAAGAAGAAACATCTTGAAAACTGCAGCATGATTGCGGAACTGGTAGGAGATTCCGTTAAAATGCGAACCGTCGAAACCGATACCTTCGGAGCCGACGAGGAATTGTACGAACTGCTTGATTAAGCACATTTTCCGAAAAGGAATCGTTTTATGTTTCGAAAATACCGTTATCATATTAACAATTACAAGTTTTCCATCGTATCGATCCTGATCATTCTTGCAACGGTCGGCCTTGTACTGATCCAGAAGCTGCAGGACTCCGATGAGCATCAGTTTGAGCGTCAGCTGCCGGGTCTTTTTCTCGGGTTCCTGGTAATGGTTATCGTTTCCCTGATTGATTACCATTTTATAGCGAAGATGTACATTCTTTTGTATCTCGGCAATCTCGGCATGATGATCATATGTAAGTATGTCACGTTCAACTGCGGAATCCCCGGTTCGAATCTCGTATACGGCTGGGCATACCGTGACGCGAAACGATGGATCAAGATCGGCGGAAACGGGCTGCCGCAGCACGGATTCGAATTCATGCCGTCCGAGCTGACGAAGATTATCGTCATCATCTTCACCGCGCAGCTGCTTGTGAAAATGGGAGACCGGATCAACCGCTTCTGGACGCTTTTGATCGCGCTTTTGCTGTGCGTATTTCCGATTTATCTGATTTACGACCAGCCGGATCTTTCCACGAGTATCGTATTGATCGTGGTTACAGGATTCCTGTTCCTCCTTGCGGGGCTTACCTACAAGATCGTAATCCCGACGCTTGCAATAGGAATTCCTTCCGCCATCGGACTGTTCTGGTATATCCTGCAGCCGAATCAGAAACTGATCAAAAAGGGCTATCAGATCAAACGAATCCTTGCCCTGCAGCATCCGGAAGAATACCCGGACCTGATGTACCAGCAGAATCAGGCCGCTGCAGCGATCGAATCGGGCGGAATGTTCGGAAAGACGATTCTCGGCGACATGACGAAGCGTTATTCCGGATATGTGCCGGTTATCGAATCGGACTTCATATTTGCCGCGATAGCGGAAGAGTTCGGTTTCTTCGGCTGTGTTCTGATCATCGGATTGTATATGCTGATGACCTTTATCGGTTTCCGTGTTGCAATGAATGCGAAAGACCGTCTCGGATATCTGATCGCGGCCGGTATTTCCATCATGATCTGCACCCAGACGCTCGTTAACATCGGCGTTGTGGTTTCGCTGATTCCGAATACGGGTATTCCGTTACCGTTCTTAAGTTCCGGACTCAGCGCGCTTCTTTCGAACATGATTGCCGTCGGCATTCTTCTGAATGTAGGTCTTCAGAACAAGTCGACGCTTCTTGAGAAAGACAAATACGAAATGAATCTGAATGAACTTTTAAAAGAATCCAAATAAAAATACTCATTCTAAGTTTAGAGGATTGAAATGAAAAAGAAGATTACGGCCTTGCTGCTTGTGTGCGTCCTGCTGTTCGGATGTACGGGCTGCGGCAAGAAAAAGAAAAGCCTTCTCGGGGATTACCAGTCGAAGGACAGCGTCGTGCATCAGGATGTCGGTGCTCAGTGCGAGGCGCGCTATGCGCCCCTTCTTTCCCAGTTCTTTTTGTGTAACATCGATCATGACATGCTCTCAACGGATTATGTTTTTGATGAAGAGAAAACAGACCGTAAGGGCAGTGCATTTGTCATCAACCGGACCAAAAACGAGCTGGTTTTCGGATACCGGATGGACGAACTGTTTTATCCCGCAAGTATCACGAAACTGATGACGGCCCTGGTTACGCTGAACCGCTGCGATCCCGATGAAAAGGTTGTTATCACAAAGGAAATGGCGGAGTTCACCCGCGGTTCCGTCGAGGAACTGAAGGAAGGCGATGTTCTGACCGTACATGACTTGCTCCTTTGCATGCTTGTCAGCTCGGCCAACAATGCTGCGGTTGCGCTTGCCATCCATGTAGCGGGAAGCGAGAGCGCATTTGTCGAACTGATGAATCAGGAAATGCGGAAACTCGGCGGGCTGAATACGAATTTTGCCAACGCGAGCGGACTGCATGACGACAAGCATAAAACGACGCCGTACGATATGTATATCGTCTATCAGGAATGCACCAAATACAAAGAATTCCGCGAGATTATCGCTCTGACGGAGAAGCGGTATAATTATACGGATGCGAACGGAGCGCAGCGTTCCAGAACCGTAAAGACGACGAACTGCTTTAAGCTGACGGACCCGAAGCATCATTACGATTATCCGGACAGCATCGTCATTCTCGGTGGTAAAACCGGAACGACCAACTATGCGGGTTATTGTATGATCCTGCATGTTCGGAATTCTTACGGAACGGAATATATTTTAGGCGTATTCCGGGCGGAGACAGAGGAAAAATTATATCATAAATTGAATGATTTACTGTCAACTTACTGTCTTCAGGAATAACGTCCCTGATTTTTGTATTTTTCGTGAAATAGAGTTGTACTTTTTGCATGGGTGTAATATAATAAAAATATCCCAAATAACACTTTAGGAGGACAAAGCAATGGTACAGATTATCGCCGGAGAAAAAGGCAAAGGAAAGACCAAGATATTACTGGATAAGGTGAATGCCGATGTCGTAACATCAAAGGGTACCATCGTATATTTGGACAAGAGCAACAAGCATATGTATGAGCTCAACAATAAGATCCGCCTGATTAATGTAAACGATTATTGTGTGGAATGTGCTTCTGAGTTTGTAGGCTTCATTTGCGGCATTATTTCCCAGGATCACGATCTGGAGAAGATTTACCTTGACAGCTTTTTGAAAATCGCGTGCATGAACGCTGACGATATCGACCGTGTCGTAGAGAAACTGGATATGGTATCCGTTAAGTTCAACGTAGACATCATCATCAGTCTTTCGGCCAATGCCGAGACCCTTTCCGAGAGCGTTCGCTCCAAGGTTATCGTTGCACTGTAATCCGGCATTTGAATAGGAGAGTAATCGTAATGAGCGGTGGTTTCAGACCACCGCTCGTTTTTTGTGTATAAGAGTGTGAAAAATATGAGAATTTTTGCCGTTTCAGAGGACTTAAATCTTTTCTTTTTGCGACAAGTGTAGTATAATTTATCCGTGTTAATGGATTTTGACACGAATTCAGGCAGGAGGCACGTCGGATGGAGGCGAAAAGAACACCCAAAAGAAGCAGCGCGGTATCCAAATGGAATATCGGCACGGTTGTTTTTATCGCATTTACCGTATATATCCTGATCAATATTCTTCTGTATTTCAATCATTCGCATCTTTCCATTTATGAAGTGCAGATGCTTCCGATGGCTTCGGATACGAAAGCGGAAGCCGTTATCGTACGTAATGAAACGCCGGTTACGACGGGAATTGCAGGTTACGTAAATTATTATATGCGTAGCGGTGCCCGTGTTTCCAAAGGCGAAACCATATATTCCATCGATGAGACCAGACAGATTTACCAGCAGTTATCCGGTTCGGACGAGAGTTATACGCTGGCTGCAGAGGATATTGAGCAGATTAAAAACTGTATTGCGAATTTCACCCAGCATTACGAAAAAACGGATTTCAACCAGGTTTACGAGCTGAAGGACGAACTTACCACGACCGTGAACAGCATTTCCGACACGTATCTGATGGAACGCCTGGCTCAGATTCAGAGCGGCAATCAGGACAGCGGCCTGACCGTACATAAGGCGGACGCTTCCGGACTTGTTTCTTATTTTTCGGATACGCTTGACGGACTTACTGCGGAAACGGTTACGCTTGCAACGTTTGATAAGAAGAATTATCAAAGCTATAATCTGTTCGACGCGAACCTGAAGGAACGCGGCAGCACGATTTACAAGCTGCTTTCGGATGAGAATTGGAGCATCATCCTGAATCTTTCCGAGGAGCAGTACGAAAAACTGAGCGACCAGACGACGATCCGCTTTACGATTGAGGATGACAATCTGCAGCTGACTTCGAATGTTATTTTCTTCCGTGTCGGTGACGGGTATTTCGCAAAGATCACGTTAAAGCAGTATATGGTCCGCTATCTGAATAAACGTTTTCTGACCGTTGCACTGGACATTGAACATGAAACCGGACTGAAGATCCCGAAAACCGCACTTGTTGAGAAAAACTTCTATATGATTCCGAAGGAATACTTCACAAAAGGCGGCGATTCCAACAAGACCGGACTGATGGTGATCCGCAGGGATTCGGAAGATATTAACAAGTTTTATTATGATTTCCTTCCCGTGGAAATCTATTATGAAGACGAAACTTACAATTATATTGATACGAAATCATTAACCTACGGCACGGATATCGGGAAAGAAGGTTCCAGTGATTTTTTTCAGGTATCCCTGGAGGGCAAACTGACCGGCGTTTATTGCGTCAATAAGGGATTTGCCCAGTTCCGAAGAATCGAAATGGTACAGGACGGCAAGGAATTCTGCATTGTAAAAGCAGGAATGCCTTTCAGTATCGCCGAGCACGACCATATCGCGAAAGATTCCTCGACGATCAATGAATCGCAGACGATATATTAATTTATGTTTCAGAAAGGGTCCGGGTTATCCGGAAACAGAATATGATCGCTGATCGAATAGCAGAAGTCCGCTCAGAGATACGGCTTCGCTGTGAAAAAGTAAACAGAGATCCGTCCGAAGTCACGCTGATAGCCGTCAGCAAGACGAAACCGCTTTCCATGATCCTTGAGGCCTTGGAGTGCGGACAGACGGAATTCGGTGAAAACAAAGTACAGGAAATGTGCGAAAAGCAGGCGCAGATTCCCGAGCGGCCGGTACACTGGCATCTGATCGGGCATTTGCAGTCAAACAAAGTAAAGAAAGCCGTTTCCGTTGCGGATATGATACATTCCGTGGATTCACTTTCCCTTGCGAAAGAGATTGACAAATATGCCGAAAAAGCCGGCAAATGCCAGGATATCCTGATTGAAGTCAACGTCGCGGGAGAGGAAAGCAAGTTCGGCGTAACGCCGGAGGAAGTCCTTCCGCTTGTAAAGGAAATTGCATTATTACAAAACGTCCGGCTGCGCGGTTTTATGACCGTTGCGCCGTATACGGACGATGCCGAAACGAACCGTCCGTATTTCCGCAGGATGCATGATTTAATGGTTGACATCAACCGCAAAAACATTGATAATATTTCTGTTGATGTATTATCCATGGGAATGAGCGGCGATTACGGTGTCGCAGTGGAAGAGGGCGCAACGCATGTCCGCGTCGGCACCTATCTGTTCGGTGAAAGAGATTATTCAAAATAAAAGGGGACGATACAATGGGATTTATTAAAAGCATCATTGATTCATTAAAGCTTTCGGATGACAGTGATTTCGATGATTACGATGATTATGACGATTATATAGCAGCGGAAGAGGAGAAAGCCCGCAAAAAAGCGGAGAAGAAAGCCGAGCGTGATGCTCAGCCGAAACTTTCCATCAAAGAAAAGCTGTTTCCCAAAAAGGAAAAGGCGCCTGTACAGAACGCTTATGCGGATGAATTCGGTTCCGATGGCATGGAAGACATGGGGATGCCCGTAGCACAGCAGCCCGTTGCAAACCAGCGTACGCCGCTGTATTCGAACAACGCCGTATCCATTCAGGAACGCAGAAGCGGATACATGAACGGTACCATGACCTTTGAGGAGCGCTATAAGGCAAGAGAAGCACAGGCTTTCCGCCAGCAGCCGCAGAGGGCCGTTACCCGTCCCGCACCTGCACCTTCTTTCTCACAGCCCGTATCACCGGCTCCGGCAGCTCCGACGCACAGAACGACGAGAGATGCCCTCGGTGTTACCATATTGAAGCCGCAGAGCTTTGATGACGCCCGCGAGATTTGTGACAATCTGATCAGCGGCAATCCGATCATCGTAAATCTGGAAGGATTTGACACGGACCGCGCACAGCGCCTCATGGATTTCGTTTCCGGATGCATTTATTCAATCGGCGCCAACCTGCATCAGATTTCCAATTATATCTTTATCATCTCGCCCGCCGATATCGATGTAACAGGCGATTACAATGCTCTGATGCGTCAGGATGGTTTCGGGGTTCCGACTTTTAACAGAAGATAACAATTTCATTTGGGGAAAGGGGTATCAGCGATGTTAACACCGGTAGAGATTCAAAACACGAAGTTCAAATCCGCAGCAAGCGGATATAACAAAGGACAGGTCGACAAATTCATGGAAGAGTTGAACAAGGACTATGAATTTCTCTACCGCCAGAATCTGGATCTGACCGAGAAGATATCGTCTCTCAACGACCGTGTACAGTATTATACGACGATTGAGAAATCCCTTCATAAAGCTCTCGTTCTTGCGGAGAAGTCCGCAGAAGAAACAAAGGCCGCGGCAGCCAAAGACGCAAAAGGAATCGAACGCCAGGCTCTTGCAGACGCACAGGAGATCCGCAATAACGCGGAGAAAGAGCTGAATAAGCTTCATACCCAGACGCTTCGCCTGATGCAGCAGTACGAGACTTATCGTGCCCAGTGTGCCGCATTGATCAAATCCCAGCAGGAGCTTCTGGACAGCAAGGTATTCCAGATCAACCTGAAGGAATTCGAGGCCTATACAGAATATCTCCAGGACAGTAAAAAGAATGAAAAACCGAACGAATAAAAAACGTTTGCTGCTGTATGTTGCATTTTCCGTGCTTCTTACGGTACTGGACCAGATTACGAAGTATCTGGCCCGAGCGAATCTGAACAATCCGAAACGCGATATCGGCCTGATTCCGAAAGTACTGCGGCTTCAGTATCTTGAAAACCGCGGCGCAGCCTGGGGAATCCTGCAGGGAAGATTATCGATTCTTTCCTTTGTCTCGGCTGCATTGGTTATCGTATTTGTCATCATCCTGTTTCGGATTCCCGAAGGAAAGCGTTATATTCCGTTACAGATTGTTGTTTTGTGCACAATAGCCGGAGCGATCGGTAATCTGATTGACCGGGTTTTCTTCGGATATGTAACGGATTTTATCTATTTTGAATTGATCAATTTCCCGATTTTTAACGTGGCGGATATATATGTTACCTGTTCCGTTATTGTACTGGCTTTTCTGGTTTTATTTTATTATACCGAGGAAGAATTGGAATTCATTCCGTTCTTCGGAAAGGCCGCAAGGCGGAAGGACGAGAAAGGCGAGTCAGAAGAATGACTCGTCATTTTTCTTATTACGAACAGTTACGGAGTTCAGAATGGAAGAGAAGCGAACCTATTTTATTGAAGAAGACCTGAACGGCCAGCGGATTGACAAAGCCGTTTCCGAATGTGACGGAAGCATCACCAGATCGCGCGCGGAACAGCTGATTGCCGAAGGACGTGTCTGTGCCGGGGAAACATGCATAAAGAAGCCTTCCTATCGCGTCCGTACCGGTGAGAAGCTCACGGTTTTAATTCCCGAGCCCGAAACGACCGAACTGGTTCCCGAAGACATTCCGCTTGACATTCTGCACGAAGATGAGGATATCGTAATCGTAAACAAACCTAAGGGAATGGTCGTACATCCCGCACCGGGACATTCATCCGGGACTTTGGTGAATGCGCTGATGTACCACTGCAAGGATTCGCTTTCCGGAATTAACGGAGATTTACGACCGGGAATCGTGCACCGGATTGACCGGGATACAACCGGTGTTTTGGTTGTATGCAAAAACGACAAGGCGCATCTGTGCCTTTCCGAACAGCTTGCAGTGCATTCCATCAAACGGATTTATTATTGCATTGTATCCGGAAACATTAAGGAAGACGGCACCGTGGATGCCCCAATCGGGCGGAACCCGAACGACCGTAAAAAGATGGCCATCGTAAAGGACGGACGCAGGGCCGTTACCCATTACCGTGTTTTAGAGCATTTCGGAAACCGGTATACCTATATTGCCTGCGAACTGGAAACCGGACGGACGCATCAGATCCGTGTGCATATGGCATCCATCGGGCACCCGCTGCTTGGAGATACGGTTTACGGATCCGCAAAGCAGCCCTATGACACAAACGGCCAGGTTCTGCACGCAGGAGTTTTAGGATTCCGGCATCCGAAAGACGGGCAATATGTGGAATATGAAGCAGCTTTACCGGAATATTTTACCAATCTGATTGAGAAACTCAGGAGACTTTAATGGAACGGTATTGTTACAAGACAATCGAGGCGGCGGTATTTGAGCAGAAGAAACCGGTCGTATTATACGGGCCTCCGGGCATCGGAAAGACCGAACTGTTAAAGCAGCTGCAGGAATCCGGCAGGGTGAAGGGACATATTCTGATCAACCTAGCAATCGACCGGGAATTTACGGAAGGACTGATAAACGCCTGCGAGGGCGGAATATCCCTTTGCGGATACCTTTCGGAATTCTTCGGATTTGCCGAAGAAACGGTGAAAAACGGGATGTTTATCCTCTTAGACGGCCTGGAACCCCTTCGATTTACGGTTTCGAAACTGTTTACGTGGGATTTGCCTGCGTATTTTGCCGCCACAACTTCCAGAATCGAATATTTTGACATTTTCCGTAAGAACAAGGAAAATGCCCCTTGTTTGATAAAAATCCACGGATTTTCGTTTTATGAGTTTTTAGACGCGGTCGCCCCGGAGGACGGGATCCGTTATTCCGAGATCCTGCGGGCACATTACCAAAGCAAAAAGCCGGTACCGGATCTGATTGACGAGGCAATCAGGGAGCTGTTTCATGATTATCTGCTGACCGGCGGTTTCCCGGAAGCAGTTTTACAGTACAAAAAGAACCGTACCGACCTTGCGGAGATCCGACGTGTTCACGGTATGATTTACGCCTCGTCGCTGATGCGGTATCTGAACAACCTTCCGGAAGGTTACAGCCCGGTTAAATCCCTGCAGCTTCTCAATTACATCAGCACCTATGCGTATGACTGCAGAGGACAGTTCCATCCGGGACACATCCGAAGGGGTGCACAGGAGCGTGAATTCAGCCGCGAGATACAATATCTTTCCGACAACGGCGTGCTGATCCCGATATATAAAGACGATCGATTCTACCGCTATGAGATCGCGGATTTCGGGCTTTTGCATTACCTGACGAACGATTATGACGTGTTTTATAAGCTGGATAATCACGAAAACCTGCCGGAATACCTGTATCAGAACTATTTTTATCACGAATTATCGTCCCGCGGAATACAGATTTCGGTTTATAAAGAGGGCCGTTCGAACTATTTAGCCTACACGAATGGTATGGCGGGTTTTGTGCATTCCCAGAGGGGCAAAAAGGTATATACGAATGCGTATTCCGGCCAAATCGATGACTTCTGCACGGCAAAGACCCGGTACCTTTTCGATCGGAAAAATCCGGCCGAAAACGGCGACCACAACATACAGTATTATTTCCTGGAACAAACACAATTTTGAAAAAATAGTAAAATAAAACTGATAATATTTCATTGACAACTAAATTCTAATTAAGTAGAATAAAAAATACCGAATGTACTAAAAGAGTAGTAGTACAGTGTTACCGATTGGAAACTCAGATATGGGACGGTTTGTTATTTATGGGAGATATTAGACTGCATGAAGGCGAATTGAACGTAATGGAACTGTTATGGTCCAATCAGAGCCTTGCTGCAAAAGATATTGCAAAAATAATAAAAGACTATATCGGCTGGGAAAAGAACACCACCTACACCGTTATTAAGCGTCTGATTGAAAAAGGCGCTGTAAAGCGTGAGGATCCCGGTTTTATCTGTAAGGCCGTCATTACCAAGAATGAGGTCCAGCAGATCGAAACAAGAGCTTTAATCGATAAAGTATTCGGCGGCGAACTGATTTCGTTCTTTACCGAATTTCTCGCACAGCAGAATCTGGATGCCGAAGAAGTTCGTGAACTTCGAAAGATTCTGGATTCCCAATACAGACGTTTGTTATAAGCGATAAAATTCGTTTCAAACGGATATTTCTTCAAATCAAAACAAAAAACGCAAATAAAGAGAAGTGTTTTCAGATAAACGGCCTGCATCAGCGGGCCGTTTTATTATGGCTCTAAGCCGGAAAATGTCAGGCAGAGCAGTGGTGCCTTCCTTTATATAATTCTTCGCTAAACGCAGGTTTAACGAAGAAATATATTGATTTTAGGCCCGAAAAGTGGTATAATCCCCTTATAAGGCAGATTTACAGGATTTCTGATTTTGAAGTGTTTTTTTCGTGTTTTATGTACTGCTTAATCTTTTTATCATGTTGCATTTGTCGTTCAACAATTTGTAATTCAATTTGTGATTCGTTTCTCTTGCGAGGTAATCTACATGGCCGATCAAAAATCTTATGCGGAACAAACCAATATTAAAAACGAAATCCGTTTGCGTGAACTTCGTGCGGAACTTCCTCCGTATTGCGGGATTTTTTTTCGCGGCATCGAACAAACAACTGCGTCACGTACAAGAATTGCTTATGCAATCGATTTAAAGGTTTTCTTTGAATATCTGATTGCTCGTAATCCTACATTAAAAGGCAAAACCATTCGTGAAATTCCTTTATCGTTGCTTTCCGAATTGCAATCCTATGACATCGATGAATACCTCGATTATCTGAAGGTTTACGAAAAGGATCATTCCGTTATCACAAACCATGAACGAGGCATCAAACGGAAAATCTGTTCGCTCAGGTCGTTTTACAATTTCCTGTACCGAAATCATTCCATTGAAAACAATCCGGCAATTCAGGTAAATGTACCGAAGCTTCATGAAAAAGCGATCATACGTTTGGATCCGAACGAAACGGCCATTTTACTTGATTGTGTGGAACGCGAATATTCGGGTACGGACCGTCAGAATGCCTTTCATGAGCGAAACAAATTAAGGGATTTGGCCATGATGACGCTGATGCTCGGTACCGGGATCCGTATTTCCGAGTGCATCGGACTCGATATTTCAGACCTGGATTTTGATAATGACCGCATGAAAGTCGTTCGAAAAGGCGGCTACGAGGCATTTGTCTACTTCGGTGAGGAAGTCCGTGAGGCATTGCTTGATTATCTTGAAATCCGTAAGAATCAGACGACCAAGGAAGGTCATGAAAATGCCCTCTTCCTCTCCGGACAGATGCGCCGCATAACGGTCCGCGCAGCCGAGAATCTTGTAAAAAAATATGCGCAGTCCTGCATTCCGTTAAAACGCATCACGCCTCATAAATTAAGAAGTACCTACGGTACGACGCTGTATCAGGAAACCGGCGATATTTATCTGGTTGCCGATGTTTTAGGCCATAAGGATGTAAATACGACAAGACGGCATTATGCTGCGATTGAGGATGAACGCAGACGATCCGCAAGGGATAAAGTTCATCTTAGAAAAGACTGAAAGAAAACGGGCCGCCCGGTTTGGGGCGACCCGCTTTTTGTATGGCATTTATCTTATATTCTGAACAGGATAAAGAATTTGCCGGATCCTTTGATATTTTCACGTAATTTCTTAATGTATTTCTTAAAGATCTTCGTTGCACTACGAAGTTCTTCGTTCGAAAGGTTATCCTTGCCGTAGCTGGCGCGTTCCGTAAGCGACGCGTAGGTCGTCAATTCTTCTTCGTCCATTCCGAGTTCTTTACCGATTTCGACTGAATCCAGATGAAAAACATTTTGTTTTTTCTCCAGATAATACCGGTTCAAAAGACTGTTTAAAACAACATATTGATTGGATAACCGGGTATTGTTTGAAACGATATACAGCCTGAATTTACGACGGGCAACCGATACGGTAAGTAAAACGAACCCCGTGCCTGCAAGGATCAGAATCAGTTTCACAAAGCCGGAACCGATCTTTTTCGCCTGTTCGGTAAGCATCAGCACCGGATTGGTATTATTATCATCTCCGGTGAAGAATCGGCCGAAATTCGACCAGAAATCATCTGATGTACCGGCCTCCATGCGAGCCGTTGTCAATTCTACCGGATACCATCCGAAATCATCCAAAAAAATCATTACCCAGGCATGCGCCTGCGCATCGGTCAGTTCCACCTCTAATACAGGGACCTCTTCGTTACCGTTTACCAGCAGATTATCGCCGAAATACCATTCGGAAACCGATTCATTATCAAGAATATCCGATGCATCTGCAGCGGTTTCGATGTCAATGGCATAGCCTTCCACATAAACGGCCGGAATTCCCATTTGCCGTAAAAACATAACGCCGGCCGAAGCAAAATGCGTACAATAGCCCTTCTTCTGCTTGGCTAAGAAATATCTTACGAAATCACGGTTGTTGGGCGTCTTTCCGGGCGCCAGGGAATAAACAAAATTGTTGCGGAAATAGTTCTGAATCTGTCCGACGATTTCAAGCGGTTCCCCGTGGAAATTCTGTTCCGTACAGATGTCCTGAATCAGCGGCTGAATGTCTTCGGGAACCTTTAAATACATATCCGAATACATGCTTTTCCGGTACTTTTCCCAGGCGGGATCATCGTTTCGGACGCAGGAAAGCAAAGTATTTTCGGAAAGCAACGGGCTGAAAAGATAATCCGATGTTGCATTGTTTGTATGTTTTTCAAGTTCCAGATACTTCTCGGTAACCGGAAGCCCGGTATACCGTTCTGTTAACGTAGACGGAAAGCCAAACGGATCTTCATTGATTACCGTATCGGGATCAGCCGTATAATCCGGGTAAAAACGGTCTTTATACAGTCTTGAATCCATAATTATCGTTTGCATAAGACCTATGGAGGACGGCTGCTGAGCGCTCAAAAACATATCTTCCAGATATTGATATTCATAACGGAAGAACTCCGGTATGGAGCCTTTAATATGCTGGGTCCACTGGTTTTTATAATAGGTCGTTCCGATGAAACTTTTCAGATAAACAACATCCGTGGAATACGGAACATAACGTACTTTAAGATCCGTTTCGAAGTCCTGGAATACTTCCCGGACTCCTCCGAGCCTTCCGTGCGACATGCCGCCGGCACCGTTATAACTGTTAAAATACCCTGCAACACCGTGCATGGCAAATTCCGCGACTGCCTCATCCGTACTGCTCTTCCACGCGCTTACATTGTTTCTGGCAGTATACGGGAACATCTGAAGCCCCATAACGGCAAGAATATATACGCCGATAAAAACCGGGAAGATCAATGCAATCACTTTTACAAGCGTACTGCTCTCCCGCTCGGATGCAGGCGTATAAGTGATCTTGCCTTTTTTTATCACGCATCCGGGATAGTTTTTCAAAAGGATTGGACGGAACCGTTTGCTTCGTTTTAAAACAAAGCAGGCAACAACAACGAAAAGAATAATAGCTACATACACCCAGCTGACATCGTCACAAAGATACATGCAGATCTGAATCACCGGATAACAGAACACGAATACCAGGATGCCGCTCATATGCTCGGAAATAAATGCATTCAGAAAACAGGTTTCCAAAAACAGCATCAGTACAAGGCAACAGGTAATGGTAAGTGTACGATTCGAGTAAAACTCCTGGTATAAACGGACGCCTTCCAGGTTCAGTTTTTTATCAACGGCCTCAAGGACGATATTCAGGATAGCATTCATGCCGCTGTTTGCAAACCCGACCAATGCAAATGCAAGAGGCAAAAACAAAAGAAACAGCCCGACAAATCCGAGGTTAAAACACAGACGGTTATAATAAAACAATGCCGAAAACACGGAAAGGATTATGGCAAATGCCGCAACCACCAGACGGCTGCACGGCAGGTCAAAGCTTGTCACAAAAAGCATATTCAGGGCATAACTTACTAAGAAGATCAGAAATCCCTTGATGAAACAGTTGTACAGCCGGTCCTTCGGACGCTGCGCGCGCTCTCCCATCTCCGTAATCCGGATTCCGCTCTTCTCTGCGAATGCGTTTACAAGCATCAATTGTCTTTTCTTATAACTGATCACGAAAACTCCTTTACCGGGTGATCCGATACAGACGTGCAATATTGCCGTTATTCAATAAAAGCTCGGTACCTTCGTATTTGGAATGCAGCCGGCAGCTGATCATATAACCGGAATGCGGAACATACATCACGCCTTCCGGCTGCTCCCCATTTCCGACAGGCCGTTTTTCAAAGTATAACCGAAGAAGCAGCTGGATGATCTGTTCCTCATTTTCAATCGGGATCTTCTCAAGATTACCTTCCGCATCCGGGAAGGAAACCGAGAAACGAAGCTTCTGGCTTAAGAAAAATCCGACAACGGTATATAACAGATCATAATATCCGTTCATCTGGGCAGTGTTCTCGTAATTCAACTCGAGAAACACCGTAAACTGTTCCCCGTACTGTTCCGAGAACTCCTTCACCATCAATTCTTCGGTTTTTGCGCTTAGTTTCCAATGAATGGTCGTCAGCTCGTCTCCGGGCTTATATTCCCGAATATCATAGATTTCAGAGCGGTCATCGCCCTTGCCGATTTCATCGGAAATATCTTCATCCTCACTGATCTGCCGGTTAACGGCATTGACAGCGCTGTTTAATTCAATTACGGAAGGCATTACGACAATTTCCGAAACCGCATCAAGCGGTCTGCTGACCCCCGCAAGATTAAAAATACAGGAAGTCTCATATCCGATCAGTTCCGCACGATACACGCCGCAATACTGTAATGTCATATTGAGGACCTGCTTTTTCGTGCTTTTCGGAAACACCAGCATGGACAGTTCCTGCTCATATTCATTGTCTAAGAAGATATGATGAAGCCGGAACCTTAGCTTGACATGCACCTGCGGATAAAAGGAATCGTTCTTTACGGAAAATGTGAGCCTAACGTTGTCGCCGCGATTGGAAAAATAGGTATGAAAAGAAAGCCCTGCCGAGAATTTGCCGCAACCGATAAAGAAACAGATTACGGAAACCGCCGGAACCAATACGGCAAGAATCAACAAAACAAGCGTAATCGCATGATTGTTAAACAGATAGATAACCGTAAGAGCTATCAGGACCAAAACATATTTCAGATAGGATACAATATGATTCTTCATGGAATCCCCCGGACTGAAATCAGTGAAAAGAAGTATGTCCGGCCCTGTTATACCAGAGACCGGACGATAGAATTAATGCGTAATTTTGGCGACACGAACCTCATTCCAGATGGAACGAAGCACTCCTTCCACATCGACATCTTTCGCTTTTGCCTTCGAATTGAGGACGATACGATGGGAAAGAACTGCGGGAATATTGGCAATCACATCATCCATGCCGACATAATCCTTGCCGTTCATAAAAGCATATGCCTTGGACATCCGTAAAAGGGACTTGGTACCACGCGGGCTGACGCCGAGACTGATAAACTCGTTGTCACGGCTTGCTTCGGCGATATTTACGATAAAATCATAAACTGCTTCATCCACATGCAGATTTGCAACCGTCTCCTGCATGGCAAGAAACTGTTCATTGTTTAACACCGAAGTAATCTTATTGGCAGGAATATCCGATTTTAAAATATCAATGGAGGAATCGTGACTCGGATACCCGACGGTAAGGCGAATCATAAAACGGTCCAGCTGGGACTCGGGCAGGCGTTGCGTACCGGTGCTTCCGAACGGGTTCTGCGTGGCAATTACGAAGAACGGCTTCGGAATATAATAGGTATTGCCGTCAACGGTTACCTTACCCTCTTCCATAACTTCCAAAAGCGCGGACTGTGTCTTCGGAGAGGTACGGTTGATCTCATCGGCAAGAAGCAGATTACACATTGCCGCACCGGTATGGTACTCAAACTGTCTGGTCTGCGGGTTGAACATGGAAAAGCCCGTAATATCACTGGGCATAACATCCGGTGTAAACTGTACGCGCTTATAGGTTAAGGACATTGCTTCTGATACGGAAACGGCAAGCGTCGTCTTACCGACACCGGGAATATCCTCAAGAAGAATATGTCCGCCTGCAAGCATGGCACACAATACCTTCTCGATGACTTCGTCCTTCCCCTTAATGTACTTTTTGATCTCATTACAAACCTGCTGCATCAAAGGAACCAAGGTTTCTACCTCCGCATTACATCTGATGGAATAATTATACCATATAAGTGTTTGATATGCTATGGAAAATTACTCCGCCCTCGCAGGATATTTCGATTGAAATTGCATATTTATTGGAATATACTATATGCGTTATCAAACGAACCGGAAAGGATCCAAACGTGAAACTTCAGCAATTACTAAGCTATACAAGAAAAGCCGTTGACGATTATCAGATGATTGAAGAAGGCGACCGGATTGCAATCGGTATTTCCGGAGGCAAGGACAGTCTTACCCTGCTTTATGCCCTCTCCGGTCTCAGACGGTTCTATCCGAAGCATTTTGAACTGCAGGCTATAGCAGTCAATCTCGGTTTTTCAATCGATTACAATAAGATTCAGGCGCTTTGTGACGAGCTTCAGGTTCCTTTTACGGTTGTGGATACGCAGATTGCAAAGATTATCTTTGAAGAACGCAAAGAATCCAATCCCTGCTCTCTCTGCTCTAAAATGCGGAAGGGCGCATTAAACGAAAAGGCCAAGGAATTGGGATGCAACAAAATCGCATATGCGCACCATAAAGATGATGTAATCGAAACGATGCTGATGTCTTTAATCTACGAAGGACGCTTCCATACCTTCGCTCCGGTTACCGAATGGGACCGTATGGGTCTTGTATTGATCCGCCCGTTAATTTATGTGAATGAATGCGATATTGTAGGCTTTCGCAACAAATACGACCTTCCGGTGTTTAAGAATCCCTGTGAGGCAGACGGCAATACCACAAGAGAATATGCTACAAAACTTTTAAACGAAATAAATAAAAACGCCCCCGGAATCCGGGAGCGTCTCTTCCATGCTATTACAGAGGAACAGCCATTAACCAAATGGCAAAAACCAAAAGCCTGATATAAAGAAACAACTATGAACCTGAACAAAAAATAACAAAAACAATATGAATTCAAAAGATTACCTCGAAGGAAATCATTCTGTTTTGCATCTCAGTTAACCGGTACATAGTAAGGTACAACAAGATAACAACCCGAATGAATCACATCCGTGGTAAGATGATTCGTCTTTTTGATCTCAGCAATATAATCCTGCATGCTTCCGCATTCCGGAACATAGAAACTGCCTGCGATACTCCAAAGGGTGTCGCCTTCTTCTATTTCAATACTGGTAACCTGCTTCACATAATTGCTGTTGCCGTAAGCCTTATTACGACCGTGGCCGAAGAAAAAGAGCAAAGCAATCAAGAATGCAAAAGCAATGATGGTGAGACGAATATGTGTAACGGCAAATGTTTTAATTCGGTTCATTGAATGTTCCTCCATTTCGAACATCTGTTCTTTTTACTTGATTATACAGAACATTCTTTCGATTGTCAATTAGATGATTGTTATCATATTTACCAAAAATATGTTCGAATTTTTGTATGTTTTTCCGAACAAATGTTTTGCTTTTCCGAACAAATGATGGTATAATGAAGAAAAATATAAGTTCGGAGGTGCCCTATGCCCGGTAAGATCACATCGAAACAGAAAGAGATTTTGGAATATATCAAAGAACAGATCCTTGCAAAAGGTTATCCGCCTGCGCTGCGTGATATTTGCGACGCCGTGAAGCTCCGCTCCACTTCGTCCGTTCATGCCCATCTGGAATCTCTCGAAGCGAACGGTTATATCCGCAGAGATCCTGCCAAGCCGAGAGCCATCGAAATTATTGATGATGAATTTAACCTGGTAAAGCGCGAGGTCGTTAATGTTCCGATGATCGGTACGATCACTGCCGGTCAGCCGATTCTCGCGGTCGAGTCCATTGAAAACTATTTCCCGATTCCTTCCGAATTTATGCCGAATGCGGAAACCTTTATGCTGCGCGTAAAAGGCGACAGCATGGTCAATGTCGGAATCTATGACGGCGACCAGATCATTGTTGAGAAACAGTCTACAGCAAGAAACGGAGAGATTGTTGTTGCGTTGATCGATGATTCCGCTACCGTGAAAACATTTTATAAAGAGAAAGGCCACTATCGTCTCCAGCCTGAGAACGATTATATGGATCCGATCATCGTGGATCATTGCGAGATTCTCGGAAAAGTCATCGGACTCTTCCGTCTCTTCTAAGCGGAATGCGGCATCTTTCCTTTCATTTTCCGTAAAAACAAGCCCTTATGGTTTGGTTCATTCCAAATCATAAGGGCTGATTTTTTGCATATATAAAGATTATCCGATTCTTTACAATTCACTGACGGAAACCGTCTTGCCGTCTCTCCAGACACGCTCCAGATCATAGAACAGGCGGTCCTGTTTTGAGAAGACATGAACAACGACGTCGCCGTAATCCATCAGAATCCAGCCGGCATTCTTCATACCTTCGATACGCTTCGGCTCAACACCTTCCGCGAACAGCTTATCTTTTACATTATCCACCATGGCTTCTACCTGAGGGGTATTCTGTCCGTCGCAAATAATGAAATAATCGGCAATCGGCGAAATATCGCCGATTTCTATAATGCGCACGTCTCCGGCCTTTTTCTCCTCAAGAGCCGCGCATACGATTTTCGTGATTTCTTTGGAATTCAATTCCGCCATAGTAACTCCTTTCTGCCGGAAATACGCTTATTTCGGCAGTTCAATCTTTTTTTTGGTTTTGGATTCCCGATAGAGAACGATTTTCTTTCCGATAACCTGTACTACTTCGGAATGGGTACGCTCTGCAAGAACGCGTGCCAACTCATCCGGCTCATCCATGCAGTTATTCAAAACCGAAAGCTTAACCAGTTCTCTTGCTTCCAGGGCTTCGTCAACGGCATTCGTAATCTCGGGGGTCAGACGGCCCTTGCCGATCTGGAATGTTGCGTCCGTAGCCATCGCAAGGCTTTTCAAATAAGATCTCTGCTTACTGTTCATTGATTCATCCTCTTATTTGTAATAGTCAAATTGCAGTCCGTACATCCGGACCGTATCACCGTCCTGAATTCCCAGATCTTCAAGCTGCTTCAGGATACCGTTGCTCTTCAGGAAATTCTGGAAGAATTCGAAACCTTTTTCGGAATCCAGATTCGTATATCCGAGCATTCTCTCGATTCGCGGGCCTTCCACAACATAGATTGCCGCATCGGCATCGTATTCCACCGTATAAGGTTCGTCGGAAACGTCCATGGTTTCCGGAAAATACTCCTGCTCGAAAACAATCGGGTCTTCTTTTAACGATTTCAGCATCTGATAAGCCTTATATAACAGCTCTCTGACACCAAACCCGGTTGCCGCGGAAATCAGATATACGGGAACCTCTTCCGGGATTGCATCGCGGATCAGGGAAAGAACAATCTCCCGCTCCTCTTCCGTAAACAGATCCATCTTGTTGAGCGCGATGATCTGCGGCTTCGAAGCAAGCGTTTCACTGTAACGGCACAGTTCCTCGTTGATCTTTTTAATATCTTCAACGGGATCACGGCCTTCCGTGGATGCGCCGTCCACCATATGAATGATGACTTTGCAGCGTTCCACGTGCTTTAAGAACTCATGGCCGAGTCCGATACCTTCCGAAGCGCCTTCAATCAGGCCGGGAATATCCGCAATGACGAATCCGTCCGTATCCGGCAGATTCACGACCCCGAGATTCGGATTCAGCGTTGTAAAATGATAATTCGCAATCTTCGGCTTCGCGTTGCTGACACGGGACAGAAAGGAGGATTTTCCGACATTCGGAAATCCCACAAGGCCGACATCGGCGATCACCTTAAGTTCAAGGATAACCGTAAGTTCGCGGCCTTCCTGGCCGGGCTGGGCGTATTTCGGGACCTGCATGGTCGGCGTAGCGTAATGCTGATTTCCTTTGCCGCCTCTGCCGCCGCGAAGGATGACGAAACGCTTATTGTCATGCGAAAAATCCGCAATGATCTTACCGGACTCGGCTTCTTTAATAACCGTACCTTCCGGAACCTTTAAAATAAGATCTTCACCGTCTTTGCCGGCACAATTATTATTGCCGCCGGGCTCCCCGTTCTCCGCTTTATATTTGCGCTTATAACGGTAGTCATTCAGCGTGTTCATTCCTTCGTCCGTTTCGAAGATAACATCTCCTCCGCGTCCGCCGTCACCGCCGTTCGGTCCTCCTGCCGCGATGAATTTCTCGCGGTGAAATCCGACATGACCGTCTCCGCCGTTTCCGGAACGAATATAGATTGTTGCAATATCCGCAAACATAAATACTCCGCTTTCTTTTTAAAGATGAAAAAAAGCCCCGGTAGCACGACTACCAGGGCTCCAGTTAATCTACTTACTCGGCTACAGGATAAACGCTGGCCTGCTTTACGCCGCCTGCCTTGGTCTCGAAACGAAGGGTTCCGTCAACCAATGCGAAAAGCGTATCATCACCGCCACGTCCAACATTTACGCCGGGATGGATCTTGGTACCGCGCTGTCTGAAAAGAATGTTGCCGGCCTTAACGAACTGACCGTCAGCTCTCTTGGCGCCAAGTCTCTTGGACTCGGAGTCTCTGCCGTTCTTCGTGGAACCAACACCCTTTTTATGAGCAAATAACTGAAGGTTGATTCTCAGCATGTCAATTACCTCCTAAAAAGTGAAAGAACTATCTGTAACAGTAACTTTAAGGTATTTCGGATATTCCTCTTCAATACCCCTCAGACCGAGCAGCATGGACTGCAAAAGCAATTCCGTCTTCTCGTCGGGCTTTCCCTCCAGTTGAAAAGAAAGGCTGCCGTCCTTTTGTTTGGACTTATATGCAATACCTGTTAATGCTTCAATGGAATTCACCGCATTCTGTGTCAGAATGGAAACCGCAGAACAGACAATATCCTGTCCTTCGTCAGCATATTCCGCATGTCCTTTACAGGAAAATGCATCCAATCCCTCATCGGTCTTATGAATCAGAATTTTAATCATGATTATGCGTTGATCGCGTCAATCTTGACCTGTGTAAAGGCCTGTCTGTGTCCGTTCTTCTTGTGATATCCGGACTTTCTCTTGTAACGGTAAACGATAACCTTCTTAGCCTTACCTTCACCAAGAACGGTTGCGGTTACGGTTGCACCGGCAACACAGGGCGTTCCGATCACGAGCTCATTGTCGTTGTTTACGGCAAGAACCTGATCAAATGTGAAGCTCTCACCCTCAGCTGCGCCGAGTTTCTCTACTTTAATGATATCGCCTTCAGCTACCTTGTACTGCTTACCGCCTGTTGCAATAATCGCGTACATATTGGCACCTCCTATTATCATTACTCGCCAACTACGGTGGCACTTACGTGCTCTTCAGACCCCATTGTGCGGCATACTGTAACAAAATAACACAATCGCGGCGGAATGTCAAGTAAAAATACTGACAACCGAAAATATAATAGGGGAAACATTATATAAGCCGGTTAATCGTATTCTGTATGCCCATATAATACACGGTTTCCATTAACAGAATAAGAAAGAATTCAAAAACATATGCATAAGCCGGTGATTCCGAAAAAAGAATCGTAATGCCAAGGAAAAAGAATAAACTGAAAGCAATGAATCCGCAAGTTGCGACTACAAAATATAACGGGTTCGGCATGCTGCCGACACATTTCTTTATCCCCGCTATCGCCACATATCTGCTTTGGTCCGGGAAATATTTATTAATATGTTTCCTGATAAGGGCATGGATAAAATAATGGGAATATAAAGCTATCAGAACATTGCTTACACAAAGGAATACCGGGTTCTCCCAAAACATAATGCCCAAAAGCAATTGCAGACAATACAGCAAAAACAACCGTAAAGCCTTTTTGTTATGCAGATATGCCACTACAGACATAATCATACGGAGAAGAAATGCTGCCGGAGTTATGAGCAGGACTTTAAGCGGCAATACTCCCATCAACGGACCGTCTTTTTGGTTATACGGATTCAGAAACCAGGTTGAAAAGCGATACGCATCATTATTCAGTGAAAGAAATAACAGGATCAGAAACCCTAGAGACGAAAGCAACGCTGCGGCAAAGGAATAATCTGCAAGCTCTTTCGCCCAGTACAATCCGATGTTCTTATCTTTACGGATTTCCGTATATTCCTCATCAGCCGGCGGCTCAATTCCGCTGAGCATTGATACGTTATCATCTTCTTTTTTTACGTATCCGATATAATTCCCGTTTTCGTCATAAACTCTCATATTTTCCTCCGGATGTACCATATTTCTCACAATAGAGAAACATGACGCCGAAAATAATATAGAATACGGATGCAAGGACGGGATAAACCGGCGCTTCCGTAGATAGATCAATGAATACGCCGATCAACAGAACATGTGTACCGCCTGCAGCACAGAGGATATATCCCCATTTAACATTCTTAAAAAGATTCATGCACCTCAGTTCTCCGACAAGTTGCAGAATAATCGCAATGATCTCGATTTCCACGAGGGTGCAGACAATCAAGCTGCTGCTTTCATATTCGGAATAGTCGAAATATAAAACAAATATTCCGATCAGATGCGCAAGCCGGAACCAGAATACAAGTTTATAAAAGATATCCTCTTTATACAGAAATGCGGAAATTCCGAAAAACAGTGCGGAAACAAGAGGGATAAAGCAATTACAGTAAGTTGCCAGTCCAAAGCTGCAGATTGTATCCTCTTGTGTAACCAGATTCAACAAAAAAATAAGACTGCCCAGAAAGAAGAAATACGGCACAACTTTATTGGCACTGGAGGGAATATAAATCTTCGGCACATCCACGGTAATCGGAATCGGCATGATGGCATCCCGGGACTCAAGGTACTTCTCGTCCGGAACCGTTCCGACATACCCGCCTTTTTCATCATAGAGTTTCATCTTTTTACCCCACCGCGGTTGATATATCTGCGAAAATAATTAATCCAGAATACCGATTCAAAACAATATGCTATATATGCCAGATAACCTGTCTGATCCAGATTCAAACGGAATAACAGTTCAAACCAGCCGAATACAAGCCACGCGAATGGCGTCAGCGTTTTCTTAAAATCTTTTCTTCGGTATAAAGACCAGAACCAGAATGCCGCCCAGGTAAAAAGATCAAAAGCGCTTGCAAGATACAGCATATCTTCATATGGAAACAGCAGGAACCAGATAGACACAAGCTGCAATACTGCAGGCACACAAAACGCTCTGCTCTCCCGTATCAAAACCAGGAAAGCCAGGACGGCAAGTAAAGCCGTTAACGGCGGATATGCGGCCGAATAGTCCTGCGAACGTAACATTCCCAACGATTCCGCATAAGGACGAAGGGATGCCGGCAGAACATTTTTCTCTTCAAAGAAGAAAAGGATAGACGCAAGAAGTCCGACAATACTCCCCACGAGCAGAAGCACATGCCCGCTTGGCAGATTGACGAGGTTTACACCTGTAACCAATATATTGTGCGGCATGATGGAATCTTCATCGTCCTTAAGATCCGCATCATTCAGTCTTCCGACATATTTGCCGTTTTCATCATACAGTTTCATAATCACTCCGAATACTATCGTTATCCAATCGATTATTTAATGCGACTTATTTTTTTATGAAAATACAGTATGGCTAACAGCCCGTACAACTCAAACCCGCGTAACAAAAGCAACAGGTTAAACCACGAGCGATTACGAAAGACCATATCGTAGCCGATATAATTACTTGCAAACTCCTTGAAGGGCAAAATCCGATTTAAAAACAGTAAGATTACAAACAATACGCAAACAGCAATTACATAATAAATCGTCCTGAACAAATCAACGGAAGTAAGATATTTGATGAATATCTCTGTGCAATATGCAAGTTCAAACCACGCCAAAGCTAAACACGACAGAAATATGTACATCATAAGCAGGTATATTTCCATCGAATTGCATACCATTCCGAAAACAGCAATCAGAATGTGAATCAAATATATCGGAACCAGCGATTGTAACGCACGATATGACCTGGCGAAAACGATAACCGAGCCAAACTGAATTATCAGAGAAAGAATCGGCGTAAACATCAGAATGTCCGGAGACAACAGTATACCAAGCGGAAAATGCAATTCCGAACCATACGGTATTTTAGTAAAAACAAGAACGCCGAATATAGAAATAATGTTGGCTGCAAGCATCCAAAACAGAAAACGCCGCATGGAATCATGCAGGACATCCGTTCCCGTATCGATTGCCGGCTCATTCACATTCTTCTGCTCCTTCTTATGTAAAACAAGGGAGCCTTCCTCCTCATAAAGCCAGCCGATCAATTGATTTTTGCGGTTATATACTCTCACTTTAGATCTCCACACATTACAACCATTCATTGAAAATCATTATAAAACGGTTGCGGAAAATGTCAATATCATTTACTTCTATTTGATATGATTTTACCATCTTTTAACTCTTCTACGGCGTAAAACGGGTCTTCTTCACCGTTTCCTGTAAAGGCGCTTCTTTCTTCGTCCTTGTAATCTCCATGATTCCGAGCGCTGTAATGTCAACAACAGTGATGTCCCGGTCAAATGCAACATACTCCCGCATCGCATTCAGCAAACGGTCGGATTCCTCGTGACTGGTAGAAATAAAGTCACAAAGAATCATTCCGGAAAGGCTTCGAAGTTCGATCTGCCTTGCAAGTTCTTTCGCTGCTTCAAGGTTGATCTTTGAAAGAACATCCTTCTTCCCGGCGGCAGATGCTTTGCCGCTGTTTACATCAACAACCGTCATGGCTTCGGTGCGGTCAAATACCATCTCTGCGCCGCTTTTTATATATACACTCCGGGAAAGTGCTTCTTTAAAGCATTTGGCGAGATCATAGACATGATATAAGCTCACCTGATCCGATTGATATTTGCGAATCTTAGCACTTAGTTCCGGAAGGAATCGGCTGCAATAATCCGTAAGCCCCCCGTATACGGTCTCATCATCAGTAACGATTTCGGTAAGATCCGAAAGATGCTCATCCCGAAACATCGTCATATAATCCGGCAGACCATCCTTTATAAGAGTTCCCGGACGGCCGAATCGGAACCGCCTCAGTATCTCTTCATACTCTTCTCTTAGCCGTTCGAATTCCGCAACGGTTTTCTCTTTCGAAAAGTAAGGCGCATTGGTACGAAGCATTGCTCCGTAACCATCCATATCCATGTTGCGGAATTCCTCCCTCATCTCATCACGATAACCGGGAATATCAATCATTTTGGAAAAGGATATCCCTTTCCGTCCTCTTAACAGAACCGTAGTGTTGCCCGCAAGAGAAATTTCCCCGGTAGCCGAGGCGGGCTTTGATTTGGACGGCAGACGGTCTATCTGTAAAAGAACCGAATCCCCCTGATGGATTTGACCGTCGGCATGCGAAGGCGTCGCCAGAGCGCCTTCCAGTTTTTTAAGAGGAACGTATACATTTGCCCCGGTCCCGATATCGGCAAAGCAGGCATTTACATTCGGAACGACCGAATCAATCCGCCCGATATAGATGCTTCCGACACGCAGCTTTTCTTCATCCCGGAATACGGAAAGCTTATAGCAGTCCTTTCCGCGAAACAAAGCTGAGACAATGCAATCGTCTTTTCTGCAGATTATAATTCGATCATCCATAAAGGTACCTTCTTATTATTTTCGAAGTCTCCTAACAAGTCAATTCGATGAATGGTTCTCTCCGGAATACTGTCCAGTCCGGCATACGTAAAAACACCTTTTAAAAACAATTCGGCAGGAATGTTCTGCTCACTTCCGGCATCCAGGAACACAATCAGTGCCCGATCTCCAAAGCAATTGGCCTCATATTTGGCATCGAGGATATCTTTATCTAAAACAACAAACGTTTCATCGTCACCAAGTCGTTCAACAGATCCGTTTTGATAGATTGCTATGCCATGTACGCCTGCTCGCAGATCGCATTCTCTGGTACCGGTTTTCGTCGTTTTTTCAATCTTATAGGAACTCTCCGCATAGAAATTCCGAAGGATCTGCTCAAATCCTTCCGGTTCTTCCTTTAACGAGATTAAATAGGCGGCGCCCGTGATCAGAGCCATACCTGTAATCTTCTTCACATTAGGCTGATAATCCGGTAGCCAAGTCACGCGTTTCACCTTAATCTCATCACACATGACGGCATTTAAACGGTCACGGATTATATGCGGATAAACATCTTCCGTCAGTTCCATATCGAAATACTCGCCGGTGCTTGTATAGGAAAGAGAAAGCGGCTGGGCAAAGGACAATAACGGATGCGGATGGTATCCTTCGGAAAATGCCAGAGGCAGCTCCGCTCTTCGGAAAGCCTTCTGGAAATACCGCATCACATCCAGATGTCCTAAAAAGCGGGAACTTCCGATTTTACTGAATTGAACTCTGACTCTCATCCGTTCACCCCCGTATCCATTCCGTCATAACAAAGACTCGTTCCGAATTCATCCCGCGGCTCCACGCAGACGCCGCAACCGAATTTGGCAGCGCCGCAACCGGAGCATTTTCTGCGGCAGTTCGGTGTGATTTCGGCTCTTTGCGAGCGTTCGTACTCGCGCCACAGGAACTTTTTCGAAACACCGATATCGATGAAATCCCAGGGAAGGATTTCATCCTTACCACGTTCTCTCGTATTATAGAAATCGATTGTGATACCGTGACGGTCCATAATCTCTTTCCATACGTCAAACTTAAAATATTCAGTCCATGCATCATAAATGCAGCCGGCCTTATAAGCCTCTTCGATCACATCGCAAAGCTTCCGGTCGCCGCGCGCAAAGATGCCTTCCATTACACTCGTATCCGAATCATGCCACTGGTAGGAAATGCTCTTATGATTCAGCTGCGCCTGGATGGAACTCTTAACAAGCTTCTGGTGCGTAATGAACTCATCCTTAGTCGCCATGCGGGCCCACTGGAACGGTGTGAACGGCTTCGGGATAAAATAGGACGTACTCACGGTAACACTTACCTTACCGTGACGCTGCTCCTTCGGGATTTTATAATATTCCTCGGTAATCTGTTCCGCGAGCTCCGCAATGCCGACGGCATCTTCGTCCCGCTCGCTCGGAAGCCCAAGCATAAAATAGAGTTTTACTTTATTCCAGCCGCCCCGGAATGCTTTGCCGGCTCCACCCAGAATATCCTCTACGGTAAGCCCTTTATTGATCACGTTACGCATACGCTGCGTGCCGGCCTCGGGGGCAAATGTGATGCTTGATTTGTTGACATCCTGTACCTTCTTCATAACGTCCAGGGAAAAAGCATCGATTCGAAGGGAAGGAAGGGCAACGTTTACGAACTTTTCACCATAGGTATCAATCAAATAATATACCAGGTCTTTTAAGCAGGAATAATCACTGGAGCTTAACGAACTGAGCGTAATTTCCTCATGCCCGGTGGAGGTAAGCATCTTGTCAGCCATATCTTTAAGCCAGTTGACATCCCGCTCGCGGATCGGCCTGTAGATCATACCCGCTTGACAGAAACGGCATCCGCGGATACACCCGCGCTGGATTTCAAGCGTCACACGGTCCTGAATGACCTGAAGAAACGGAACAACGGGCTTTTCGGGATATACGGTATTGCTGAGGTCCGTAACGACCATTTTCTGCACGGTTTTCGGAACATCTTCATATTTGGGTGTAAAGCTTGCAATCGTTCCGTCTTCGTTATAGGTCACATCATACAGAGACGGAACATACATCCCGGGAACATGGGACAGTTTTCGCAAATAGTCGGCTCTCGTTCCGCCCTCCTTTTTATTCTCTTTATACAGGTCCAAAACATCATCATAACTGGTCTCGCCTTCGCCGATATAGAAAAAGTCGAAGAAATCCGCAATCGGTTCGGGATTATAGGAGCAGGGACCGCCGCCGACAACAATCGGATCATCCTCGCCACGGTCTTTACTGCGAAGCGGAATTCCCGAAAGATCCAGTACCTGCAGGATATTCGTATAACACATCTCATATTGCAGCGTGATTCCGAGAAAATCAAATTCTTTGATCGGCGACTGTGTTTCAAGCGAAAACAGCGGAATATGCTTCTCACGCATAATCTTATCAAGGTCTACCCACGGCGAATAAACTCTTTCGCAATAGGTATCCTCTCTGCGGTTAAACATATCATATAAGATCTGGATTCCAAGATGCGACATGCCGACTTCGTATACATCCGGGAAGCACATGCAGAAACGGATATCCACACTACGTTTGTTTTTTTTCACCATATTTACTTCGCCGCCAATATATCTGGCAGGCTTCTCTACGGAAAGCAGAACTTCATCCGGCAGAAAAAGTCTTCGTCTACTCATAGCGTTAGCATCTCCTTTTTAAACCTTCTTAAAGCATACCATATTTTGAGCCATTTCTAAAGAGAAATATCAACAAATCAATTGAAAGGTTTCCTCCGTTTGTTTATAATAGTCGATAGGTGTTGTCCCATGCTCAAAAATGCAACATACGGACACCCGAACAATACATAAACGGAGGAGAAAACCATGTTTTGTCCCAAATGTAAAACAGAATACCGTCCCGGCATTGAAGTCTGTGCCGACTGCGGTTCTTTGCTTGTAGAGGAACTGCCAGATGATATGCTTAACGAAGAACAACCGGAAATTACGGACTTAAAGGAACTTGCCGGATCTCTTTTGGAAGAATCCACGGAAGAATCCGGTGAAGAATTGTTCCGGGAAGACATGACCGAGGAAGAAATCGCACGCCAGGTTAAGAAATCCTTAACCAGTCAGGGCGAAGAGCTCGAATACACTTCCGCTTCCTTTAAAGCCCAGGATAATATGTCCTCCGCCGTCCTGTTTCTTGTGCTCGGGATTGCCGGTGTTTTATTTGCCTTATGCTGTAAGATCGGCATGATCAAATTCAGCTTCTTTGAATCAATGTTCACGTTTTCGGTTGTTGCCATGATGTTCATTGCCATGATCGTATACGGAATCTATGCAATCAGTAAAAACAAATACTATGTAGCCAATGCCGAAGAGGAAGAAAAGCTCCTTGAAAACATCTGGAAATGGCAGTCCGAAAACATCACTGATGAAATCCTTTCGGAAGCCTCCTCGGAAGCCGAATCCGACGAAGAAGCCGAACTGTTCCGGTTTGATAAAGTCAGAGATATGACAAAAGAAGCATTTCCTACACTTTCCGCCGCCATTCTCGAGCATACCGTGGATACGTTTTTCAGCACTAAAGAGCGCGAAAAAGATGCATAAAAAACCACATTTTTAAGTACTTTGATACTATCTGACTGTTTCTTCAATCAGAGTTGCATTTTCCTTGAAAATTGTGCAAATTACAGTTATAATAAAATAGTATGGAAAATTGTTTCGGATTTCCTTAAAAGGAAACAGAAATATGAGGAGGATTTTGTTATGGCTTATTGTCCGATATGCAAAAAAGAATACGGCCTTACCGTAACCTTCTGCCCGGAATGTAACGTAGCATTACAGGAGGATGAAGATCAAAAGGTCCCGATGTTCTCTCTTGCAAAAGAGGAAGCCGCACAAGGGTTTGTTAAGTATGCAGAGGAACAGGGGGTTCCTTGTGCATATGAATACTCTCAGCGCGAAGATACGTATAAGATTTTTGTAAGCAAAAAGGCTCAGAAGAAAGGTCCCAAGCTGTTTGCGGAATTCCTGGTACAGGAGAACCGTAAAAAGAAGGGCGACAATGCTCTTCCTGCCAAGGAACCGCCGAGAAAGCCTGTTGTGAAAGAAGAACCGGAACCGGAAGAGGTTAAGGACGAAGATGACGATCTGGATGCATTTCTCCAGAAAGCACCCGAGCCCGCTCCTACTCCGAGCAAGCCCGTAAACTTCTATATTCCTCCGATTCGCCGTAAAGGCGCAGCTGCCCAGGAGGAAACCAAGGAGCCCGAGAAGGAAGCTCCGGTTAAAAAGCCCGCTTCTGCGAAGACCGCTTCGAAAACCGATGCTTCGGTTAACCCTGCGGCGGCTTTATTTGATGTTCCGCCCAAGAAGGCACCTGCACGCGACCGATATGCTACAGCTCCGAAGGCTGCGGAACCCGTAAAGAAGGAAGCTCCGGTCGAAAAGCCGGTTGAAAAGCCCGTTGAGCGGCCTGTTGCCAAACCGGTTGCAAAGCCGGTTGAACCTGTCGTCGAGAAGCCCGTTGCGAAAAAGGAAGAGGCACCTAAGCCTGCTCCCGCTCCGAAGCCCGCTCCTGCAAAACCGGTTTCCCCGATTCGCAAATTCGACACGCCCAAGAAGGAAGCTCCCGCTCCCGACAGCATGGCTGCTTCCGCTATCTCGCTGTTCGAATCAAAGCCCGTTGGAAAGCGTGAAGTTCAGGTCGGCCCCGTACTTACCAAGAAACCGAGCGAAGACGGAAAGCATAACGATATTCTGAACCTTTTCCTCAATCCCGCTCAGCCCGCTCCAAAGCGTAAGGACGATGCGGCAGGATTTACCGGAGACAAATACACCGTTGCCCCCGGTGAGGATCCGATCTTCGATATGCCGTCCGATCCTTTCTACGGAAGTCGCAATACTACTCCTTCTTACAATCCGAATGCCAAGGAAGCCGTTGAAGATTCCTCCAACGCTCCCATCGTTTCGGAAGACGAACTTTACGAGGAGCAGGAGAACGACGATTACTCCTACACATATTCTTCCGAGCCCGACTTCGAGCCCGATGAAGCAGATTCCTACTACACGCAGAGCAACGCTTCCGATCCGATCTTTGTAGAGACCGAGCGGATCAAGGACGAAGAATTAGATTCCGACAATATTATCGAAGCATCCAATGTTATCTCCATCGATAAAGAGGAGGAAGAACCCGTTTACGAGGACGATAACGACGATGCATTTGACACCTTCCTCTCAAGCTTCCGCAAGGATGACGAGGAGGACAAGAATGACGATATCCTCGATTCCTTCCTGAACGACGTTCATAATATGGATGAGAATCTTGACGATTCCCTTGATATTTCCGAAGTTCTTCCGGATCACGACAAATACGACGATTACGAAGACTACGACATCAATCTCGGATCCGGCCGTCCGAAGGACATTCAGGATACCGCGATCAATGTAAGCGCAGATTCCAATATTATCGAAGAAGTTTTTGATACCGATGTGGAAGTCGGACAGATTGATGATGCGGCAAGTTCCGTTGCCAATCCTGATGCTGCTTCCGAGAACCTCACGAAGACCAAAGCTCCTTCCCGCAAGTTCCAGCCGAAACGGAACGACAACTATTCCGATATCGATGATTATGCCGGTTTCGTTCCGGACTACTCTTTCGAAGAAAAGGAAGAAGTTGAAGAAACCGCCGAAGAGGCTGCCTACCGTGAATTCACGGAGCACGTTGCAGAGCGCAAACGTGAGAAGAACCTTGCAGCCAACCAGAAGAAATCCGAGCAGACCCGTAAAGCCAACCTCGAGTTCAATCTCGACAAGAAGGGCAAGAAGGGTAAGATCGTATTTGAAGATACCGACGATCTGGACAGCTATGCAGGATTTATTCCGGATTACAAGCCCAATACCGACAACGAGAAGGATTTCGAATTCTATAAGCCTCACACCGTATCCAGCTATGCGAAATACAAGAAAGGCAAGAAAGATACTTCCGACTCCTCTCTCATGAATATGACGCACATGCGTGCGACCAACGCCGAGGAAATCCGCAACGTCTTCATCGAAAAGATTCCGAACGGCATCAAGAACTCCATGGATCCTTCCATGGTACGTTCGACCGGATTTATCGTATCCATGAGCGGTAAGCAGCTTGCACAGTTGTTCAACAGCTGGCTTCTTCTCAATATGACATCCGGTTTCGTAAAGCAGTTTGAAAAGGCCGGTGCCACGATGGACGAGAATACCGAGAACAAGATTGTCGGCATGAAGAACGTTCTGACGAACACCTTCGGCGAACTGAACGAATCGTTCCTTGATTATGTCGTTCGCAGATATTACGCAAAATATTTGGAAGACTGATCTTCCGCTCTGGAGTTAAAACAAGGGGTCCGGATATCCGGGCCCCTTATTAAAATATTTCATTTTCCGAAAAACTATTACAAGTATTCGACATTTTAGTTCAAAAATGAGTTACACAGGCAAAATAGAAAAAACAAAAAATTGGATGCTTCCCTGACGGAGAAGCATCCAAATATTGTATATCGATATAACCGCTTCAGGCAAATACTTCCATCAATTCTTCCTTAGTTAACTGTTTTAACAGATCCGATTTAACATCAATGACCGAATCGGCAAGACTTTGCTTCTTCTTCTGAAGACGGTAAATCTTCTCTTCAATCGTATCTTTCGAAAGAATCTTAATTACATGTACGTTTTTATGCTGCCCGATCCGGTATGCACGGTCCGTTGCCTGCTCTTCCACTGCGGGATTCCACCAGGGATCCATGTGAATAACCGTATCGGCACCGATCAGATTCAATCCGGTTCCGCCTGCCTTTAGGGAAATCAGGAATACCGAACGCTCTCCTTCGTTAAACCGCTTTACGGCCTGGTTACGCATATCGATCTTCGTCTTACCCTCTAACGAGAAGTAAGGAATGTTCAGTTTGTCCAGTTCCTTACGGATCAGCTCAAGCATGGACGTGAACTGTGAGAATACCAAAACCCTGTGACCGGAATTCAATGCATTCTGTAACAGCTCAATCAAAAGATCCATCTTCGCACTGTCGCCGTCATAATTATCAAGGAACGTGGCCGGGTGACAGCAGATTTGCCGTAAACGCATCAGAACGCTCAGAATCTGAATCTGATTGTGCTGGATGAATTCGTCATCATCCAGATTCAATTCGCCCTTGTAATGCTCCAAATAAGCCATATAGAGCTTCTTCTGCTTCTCGGTCAGCTCAATCAGGATCTTCTCTTCGGTCTTATCCGGAAGTTCATCCAGAACATCCTTCTTCATACGGCGCAGGATGAACGGACGGATACGGAGGTTCAGCTGATGCAGTTTCTCTTCGTTCTCATTTAAAATCGGCTTTTCATATTCGGTAATAAATTTCGGATGATGGAACAGGTATCCGGGCATCAGGAAATCGAATATGGACCAGATCTCCGAAAGCGAATTCTCAATCGGCGTGCCGGTCAGGGCAAAATGCGTCTTCGCCTGCAGTTTCTTAACGTTCATTGCATTGAGCGAAGTCGAATTCTTGATATTCTGCGCTTCATCGATGATCACGGCTGCAAACTGCAGATTTTTATAAAGCGACATATCCCGCCTAAGCAGCGGATAGGATGTGATCAGGATTCCTTTTTGCGAATGAGCAACCAGGCTGCTTCGTTCCTCGGGTATACCGCAGATAACGGTACAGGTAAGCTCCGGCGCAAAGTTCTCAATCTCATCCTTCCAGTTAAACATCAGGGAGGAAGGACAGATTACAATGGAAAGAGAATCCTCGGGAAGGCTTGCAAGATACATAACGGACTGCAGCGTTTTACCAAGACCCATGTCATCCGCAAGAATACCACCCATGCCGTACGCTTCCAGGTTCTTCATCCAGTAATAACCGGTCTTCTGGTAAGGACGCACATCCGCCCGGATGATGGACGGAATCGGGTATTCCTTCGGATTCTGTATGGAATCGGCAAATGCGGAAACCGCATCGTCAACTTTGGCATTATATTTTTTCGAAGCAAACAGGCTCTTTAAATATCCCGCAAGATTACGCTCCACAACAAGCGTAGAATCCTTCATGGTCCGAACGTTTCCGTTCAGATTCCGGATTATGTCAAGAGACTCCTCAAGCTCCGGCGAATCTAACAGCAGGAAATCGCCGTCCTTTAAACGGTAATACGGCTTCTTCATCTGAACCGAAACAAGAAGGTCCCTGAGTTCCTGCTTCGGAATGTCTTCCATGTTGATATCAAGCGAAAGGAAATCCTCGCCCGAATTCATATGAAGTCCATAGGAAACCTTCTTTCCATTACGGATTTTAAGGGAATGGAACGAATCCGAGAAAAACATCTCGCACAGTTCCGGAAGCTTGCCCCTATCGCCGCTCAGGAAGCTGAACAGAGCATCATCATCGCACAACAGATAGTAACCGCTGTGCTTCTCAAAACCGAAAATTTCGAGTTCTTCCCTGATATTGTTCTCCTTTTCCTTATCCCGGACAAGAATATAGCCGTGGATATCCGGGTCGGAGAAACTGTTAAACGTATACTCGCCGTATGTAAAACGAAGCTCGGCGCTGATGTTTCCGTGCACATAATCAAGATATAACGAAGCCTTCAGCGGATACGTCAGATAAAACTCCCGGAGATGCTCCGGAATTTCGATATTCATAGTATCATTCAGCCTCGGCAGGACATCGTTCAAAAAGCGCTTCGCATAATCATCCCGGAATACCAACTCGGGATTGTCCTTCGAAAGAGAATTGTAAATCGGCAGATAGTTTCTCGTAAACGTGCTGTCGGGTCGGTAGATTGCCGAATTGTAATACAAAAGGTCGCCGTCAGCCGTCAGCGGAAATACTCTTCCGTTCTCGCCGTAGGAAATCACAACACAGTCATCCATCGCGTCGATATCAAAGGAAATCACCGGATTGTCTTCTACAAAACGGATATTCTCAAGAGTACGGTTTTCGGAAAGCGTCAGGGAGAACGGCTCATTCTTAAGAATATGCAGCACATTCATAAACAGACGCTTTGTAAGGCGGATATCGTTCTTCTGAAAGACCGATGCTTCGCCAGTGATGCCGTACTGTTCCTCCATCGACAGAATATCGATCAAATACATGATCAGGCGGTTCGAAGTGCCGTCCATCTCCGTCAATGTACCGCGGTATTTAAAATCCTTACCGAGGACAAATGTCTGGTTGTCCCGGATATTCTCCAAAAGTTTCTTTACGTTCTGCACTTTATACGGGCGCTCGTCTCCCATGGAGATTCGAAGGATCACATAATCCTTTTCGGTTCGAAGCATTCCCTTGTAGGTAAAATACGGGATAACATGGCAGATTTCATTCTTAACAAACGAATCTTCGAGTTCGGTATAGTAATTGAGAATCTGGGCGGACCTTAACGACTGCGGGTCGGAATCCGTTCCCATGACCGGTTTATGCTGCAGATGATACAGAAACAACAGGGATGCGATGACATGCTTACAAGCTCCGGAATGATTGATATTCGCGGAGCAGTTACAGCTGAAACGGCAATCCGTTTCATCTAAGGAAACATTAACCGTATAGATATAATTCCCTTTTACGGCAAATCGATAGACTGTCTTCTCTTTATTCGATTCCGCGCTGATAACACGGCCGTTTTTATAATACAAAAATCCGTCCGTGTACGAAGTTTCATCCAACGAAAGATCCCGGATATAACGTTTTGAAAGATTCATACGTGCTGTTCCTTTCCATTTACCGTACAGATTATTATATCACACGGAAAATGAAAAAACAACCAATCTTAAGGAAAATACACGACCCGAAACCTTCATTTTCCATAAAAAATCAGGCGGTTACTCATCGCCTGATTTCGGTAAATATTTAGTTATAATTTGAATGCGGCAACTAAACGCCGATGACTGCCTCTGCCTCTTCGCGGAACTCTTCGACCTTCTCGGTGCTGATGATCGGCAGTTCCTCCAAAGAACTAACCCCGAAACTCCGAAGGAAGTCGTCGGTCGTACCGAACAGAATCGGTCTGCCGGGGGCATCCAGTCTGCCGAGTTCGCAAACAAGATGATAATCGATCAGGGTATTGATTGCATAATCACAACGGACGCCGCGAATGCTTTCGATTTCCATTCTGGTAACCGGCTGCTTGTAAGCAATAATGGAAAGGGTTTCCAAAAGCGTATCGGTCAGTACATGTTTCTCGGGCACATGACAAAGCTTAATAAGCGTTTCATAATGGGTAACCTTCGTACACATCTGGTATTTGTCGCCGAGACGGCTGATCATGATGCCGCGGTTATCATTTTGATAATATTCCGTAAGCTCCGCCATCAGTTCATGCAGTTCTTCCACCGGTATCTCAAGCGCGGCAGCCATCCGTTCGGCTTCCACGGCATTTCCCATTGTGAAAAGAATTGCCTCCAAAGCGGCCTTCTTCTGTTCTCTATCCACAATAAACTCCTATGAAAAGGCTTCGATCGGAACAACGTCCGTAGCCAGGTATTCCACTTCGATATCGTCAAACAGACCTGCCTGACGGATGCATACGCGACCCATGTGGATCAGCTCAAGGATTCCGAGGAAGGTAACGATCAGTTCGATCTTATCAACCGCTTTACCAAGCAGTCTGCGGAAACTGAATTTGCGGTGCGACAGGCCGTATTCCTGGATGGCCATCACCTTTTCCTTGAAGTTAACCTCTTCCTTCTCAATCTTTCCGAAACGGCTGCGGATCGGATCGATCTTATCGGTCTGGCGCTTCATAATATCACGGAATATATCATGAAGACGATTCAGCGTCATATCCCCTACAACCTCTTCCGCAGAAATCTCCTCACGGAAATCGGCGACCTCCTTCGGGAGGCTCTCCTTCTTATACAGATGCTTGGAAGCATCAATCCGGCGGTCCTTAAGCTCTGTGGCAGCGTATTTATACATTTTGTACTCAAGCAGCCGCTCGACAAGCTCGGTGCGGGGATCTGCTTCCTCCTCGTTCTCGGCAACCGGAGCCGGCAGCAACATCTGCGACTTGATGCGAAGAAGCGTTGCGGCCATAACGAGAAATTCGCTCATGTTATCCATCGGATACTGCTTCAGCTCGTTCAGGACTTCCATATACTGGTCGGTAATCATGGCAATCGGAATGTCATAGATGTTGACCTTGTTCTTTTCAATCAACTGCAGAAGCAGATCAAGCGGGCCTTCAAAGGCTTCGAGTTTAAACGAAAGATCCATGCTTACCTCCTTGTATAATCTAATATGAAAACCGCTTCATACTGATGCTCAGCGTGTTATATGAACCATCATCAGTTCCGGGCGGTTTCGAAACCGGAACTTGATCGTGTGGGATCCGAGTCCCCTGGAAACGAACATTGTGCTCTTTCCGGATGTAAACTTTCCGGCGTCATATTTCGGGAAGAGCTTCCACTGCGGACTGATCACTCCGCCCACAAAGGGAAGTCTGACGATGCCGCCGTGCAGATGTCCGGCAAATACCATATCGTATTCGCACTGTTCATAAACCGGGAACCAAACCGGATTATGACACAGAACAAAACGAAATCCGTCCGGCAGGTTCGGAATGCAGTTATGCACATCCTGCACGGTCAGTTTCTGCATCTTCATTCCTTTCTGATAGCATCCGAAAGGAATTGTAAGCCCGCCGAAGGAAACATGCTCCGAATAAGACTCAAACCGGTTATCCAAAACATGAATTCCGAGTCTCTTTACGGCTGTGAGGTACTTCTGATATCGCTCCGGATCCCGTTTACGAAACTTTTCTTCATGATTACCGAAGGAATAATAAACGGGAATATCCAGCTTCGAGACATCATTCAGAAAGGTATATGCAACACGGTTGTCCCGTCTGGCATTGGTTACCAGGTCTCCGGGGATTACGATCACGTCAGGGCTTTCATCACGGATGGCCTGCAGCAGCTTTTCATTCCGTTTCCCGTACAGCGTATTGTGTAAATCAGAAACAACCGCTATCTTTTCGGGCAGTTCTTCGGAATAGGGAAAATCCGATAAATCTGCTTCATAATGTTCCGTAACGAAGGATAACAAGATACAGTACCTCCTCTAACAGATACATTATAGCCGAAAAGACAGCGGTTGTCAACAAAATCTGGGTTGTTTCGGGCTGTTATACACTATTTATTGTGGTTGAAAGGTTCCGGATCGGGTCATATTTTGTGGAAACCCTCCGTATCCGTAAACCCGTATATTGTGGTTAAGGCAGGAACAGGCGCGTCGCTTACGGAATAAGCCTTATGATAAAGCGCCTCCGCTTCCTCAAGGACGGATTCTTTATTCGTATACAAAACGGCAAGCGCATCTCCCTTTTTAAACGTGTCGCCGACCTTACAATAATTATGAATACCGGCACTCATGTCGATCGGTGCATTTTTCGTTTCTCTTCCAGCGCCGAGAATCACGGATACCCGGCCGATACGTTCCGCATCGATCGTTTTCACGGTTAAATCTGAAGGAGTTTTGATCACTCTTTGGTATTTAGCCTTTTCAAATCGTTCGGTATCCTCGATAAAGCGAACGTCACCGCCCTGTGCCTGCACGAATTCCTTAAATTTGGCATATGCCGCGCCATTTCGGATCACTTCACGGAGTTTCTCCTTTGCATCCGTAAGATCATCCGCTTTGCCGCAACCGATAAGCATGAGCCCGGCGATCATAAGGCAGGCTTCCGTAAGATCCTCTTCCGCTTTGCCCTGAAGCGCTTCCACCGCTTCGATGACCTCTAACGAATTGCCGACGCTGTGGCCGAGAACCTGGTTCATGTCGGAAATAACGGCATATACCTTCTTTCCGGCACGCGTGCCGATCTGTACCATAACCTCCGCAAGTTTCTTCGCATCCTCAATGGTCTTCATAAAGGCGCCGCTTCCGACCGTAACATCAAGAACGATCACATCCGAACCGGAGGCGAGCTTCTTGCTCATGATGCTGGATGCAATCAGGGAAATGTTGTCTACGGTAGCCGTAACATCCCGAAGCGCATACAGTTTCTTATCTGCAGGAGCAAGGTCTGCAGTCTGGCCGACAATGGCTAGCCCCATACGCTTCACATTGTTAAGGAACTGTTCATTGCTGATATCGGTGCGAAAACCCGGAATACTTTCAAGCTTATCAATCGTTCCGCCGGTATGCCCGAGTCCGCGGCCGGACATTTTGGCAACGGGAACACCGAGCGCTGCAACCATCGGTCCGACGATCAGAGAGACTTTGTCTCCGACGCCGCCGGTACTGTGCTTGTCCGCCTTCAAACCGGGGATTGAAGAAAGGTCCATCGTGGCCCCGCTGTCGCGCATACAGATGGTAAGGGTCGACGTTTCGCGGATATTCATGCCCTTTAAACAGATTGCCATCAAAAGCGCGGAAACCTGATAATCCGGAATGCTTCCTTCGGTAAAGCCGCTTACGACATAAGCAATCTCTTCGTCCGACAGTTCTTCCCCGTGCTTCTTTTTTGTAATGATATCATACATATTCATAATTGCTTCCTCCCGTACGGTCGAAATGCGATAAATACAAAACAGGCCTTCCCTCATTGGGAAGGCCTGTAAAAAGTATAATCGAAACAAAAAACGAATGCAAGTTATTTATTGCCGCCGAGTTCCTGGCTCTTATTAAAGCAGGCGTCGGTTGCCTTCATGATCGCGTTCCGGAAACCTGCTTCCTCAAGCGCGCTGACAGCTGCGATCGTCGTTCCTCCGGGGCTGCAGACATTGTCCTTCAGCTTGCCGGGATGCTCGCCGGTCTCAAGAACCATCTTGGCGGAACCGAGAACGGTCTGTGCAGCAAGAATATAAGCGGTATCTCTGGCAATTCCGTATTTTACAACGGAATCCGCAAGAGCCTCGATAAACATATATACATATGCCGGGGAGCTTCCGTTTGCACATACGGCGGCGCTCATCAGATGCTCCGGAATCGTTACCATACGGCCGAAGGAACATACAAGCGTCTCGACGAATTTGGCTTCCGCGGAATCCTCATTGCAACCCGAAAGGCTACGGCTTGTCATTCCCTCGCCAACCATTGCGGGCGTGTTAGGCATCAGACGGATGATCGGTACATCCGTATTCAGCGCCTTACGGATCGTGTCGGTGGAAATGCCGGCCATGATCGTAATAAAACGGTTATCCTTTGTGATCAAAGGTGCGATTACTTCAAATACGGAAGGCGCAACCTGCGGTTTTACGGCGAAAAGAATGTATTTGCAATCCTTTACCAGTTCCGCTTCAGTTGCATAACGTTTGGAAGCCGTAAGTCCGCTTACATATTCCGCACGTGCATCGCTTTTTTCAAAGAAGCCGGTCTCTTCTGCTCCGAGCAGCTTAACGGCCGCTTTGATGAACGGAAGGCCCATGTTTCCGGCTCCGAAAAATCCGATTGTTCTCATAATTTACCCCCTTACGGCCGGATGTCCGGCAATTTTAATTCCTTCAGGAAAGCTTCAATCCGGTCAAGGCCTTTCTTAATCTGCTCAAGACCGATTGCATAGGAAAGACGGATATGGTCCGGTGCACCGAAATCGGCGCAGGGAATAACAGCCGTCTTGAAATCATCAATCAGAATTCTGGCAAACTCCGCACAGGTTCCGACCTTCTTGCCCTGATAGGACATTTCCAATGCTTCGCTGATGTCAACGAAGGTATAAAATGCACCGAGCGGACGGATAGCGCTGATATGGGGCATTGCTGCCAGACGGTCGCACATATAGTTTCTTCTGCGGTCAAACTGCTCACGCATGGCGGGAACGGAATCCTGCGGGCCGGTAAGCGCCTCCAAAGAAGCCTTCTGTGCAATCGAGTTCGGATTGCTGGTCTGATGGCTCTGGATACCGGACATTACCTTTGCAACCGAAAGCGGCGCTCCGGTATAACCGATTCTCCATCCGGTCATGGCATAGCTCTTAGCCATACCGTTACAGGTAATCGTATGATCAAAGATGTCCTTTCCGAGGGAACCGATGCTCACAACCTCGGTGTTATCGTAGAAAAGATACTCATAAATCTCATCGGAAATGACATAAATATCCTTTTCGACGATAACCTTTGCCAAAGCCTCCAGTTCCGCCTTGCTGTATACCATACCGGTAGGATTGCAGGGAGAATTCAGGACAAATGCCTTGGTCTTTTCGTTGCAGGCAGCGGCAAGCTTCTCCGCAGTGATCTTATAATCGTCCGAAACGCTGCAGTTAACGAATACGGGAACGCCGCCGGCAAGCTTCACGATTTCGGGATAGCTGAGCCAGAAAGGCGCCGGAATGATAACTTCGTCGCCCGGATTAATAATCGCCTCAAAAATGTTCGTCAGAGCGTGCTTTCCGCCATTGCTGATGATAACCTGCTCCGGCTCATAAGGAAGGTTGTTCACCTTCTTGAATTTATCACTGACCGCTTTGCGCAGTTCGGGCGTACCGGGAGCTGCGGTATACTTGGTAAATCCGGATTCAATAGCCTCTACGGCAGCACGACAGATATTCTCGGGGGTGGCAAAATCCGGTTCCCCGGCACCGAATCCGACAACATCCACACCGGAAGCACGAAGTTCTTTCGCTTTTGCGGTAATGGCAAGCGTAGAGGAAGGTTTTACGGAAAGTCCTTTTTTCGACAATTCTAACGACATAATATAATCTCCTGCCTTTTTCATATAATTGTATACATGTCTACAATCAATTTTGTATTATATACGAACTCCCCGTAAAAAACAAGCCGAAAAATGCAACAATTTTCCTCTTGGAAAGACTTCGGATGTGGCAAGTTGCATATGGAAAACCGGGAATACGGCTCATTTGTCTTAAGCACGAAAAAAAACGGGCCGTTTGAAACGACCCGTTTTTCTTTTTTCTGCTTATTTTGCATAGTCCGTAACTCTGGACTCCCGGATGATATTAACCTTGATCTGGCCGGGATATTCAAGCTCAGATTCGATCTTCTTGGAAAGATCTCTGGCCATAAGAACCATATCGTCATCGCTGACCTGCTCGGGAATAACCATGACGCGGACCTCACGGCCTGCCTGAATTGCGAAAGATTTATCGACTCCTTTAAAGCTGTTTGCAATATCTTCTAACTGTTTTAATCTGTTTGTGTAGGTATCAAGCGTCTCTCTTCTTGCACCCGGACGTGCTGCACTGATAGTATCGGCAGCCTGAACGATGCAGGCGATCAGAGACTTAAACTCTTCATCTCCATGATGTGCCGCAACGGCATTGATGATAATCGGCGACTCTTTGTATTTCTTACAAATGTCAACACCGATCTGTACGTGGGTACCTTCCATCTCATGGTCAACGGCTTTACCGATATCATGAAGAAGTCCGGCACGCTTTGCAAGACGTACATCGGCTCCCATCTCGCCGGCAAGAAGTCCGGAAAGAATGGAAACTTCAATCGAATGCTTCAATGCGTTCTGACCGTAACTGGTACGGTATTTCATACGGCCGAGCAAACGGACAATTTCGGGATGAAGGCCGTGAACACCGGTCTTAAGAACAGCGGCTTCGCCTTCTTCGCGAATGATATTCTCCACTTCTCTTTGTGCCTTATCCACCATTTCCTCAATGCGGGCAGGATGAATACGTCCGTCCACAATGAGTTTTTCCAGTGCGATACGCGCAATTTCACGACGAATCGGATCAAAACCGGAAAGGATAACCGCTTCCGGCGTATCATCTATGATCAATTCAATCCCGGTAAGGGTCTCAATGGTACGGATGTTCCGACCTTCCCGTCCGATGATACGACCTTTCATTTCGTCATTCGGAAGCTGAACAACCGAAATTGCAGCCTCCGAAACATGGTCCGCCGCACATTTCTGGATGGCACCGACAATAAGCTCTTTCGCCTTCTTATCGGCGGTAAGCTTAGCCTCGGCTTCCATCTCCTTGATCATGACAGCGGTGTCATGCTTCACATCGTTTTTAACAGTTTCCAGCAGATATTCTTTAGCTTTATCAGAGGTAAGACCTGAGATTCTCTCAAGCTCCTGAATCTGACGTTCGCGGTAAGAGTCAGCCTCTGTGATTTTGGCATCCAGCTCCGCTTCCTTCTGATTCATCCGTGCTTCTTTCTTCTCAAGTACTTCAATCTTTCGGTCCAGATTCTCTTCTTTCTGAGTTACGCGTCTTTCATAAGACTGTACCTCAGCTCTGCGTTCCTTGATTTCTCTATCGAGTTCGTTCTTCGCCTTAAGATTCTCTTCCTTAGCCTGCAAAAGAGCTTCTTTTCTGGTGGATTCCGCAGTTTTAACCGCTTCCTTCTGTGCCTTATCAAGAATATCCTTCGCCTGCTGTTCCGCAGTTCCGACGGTTTCTTCATAATGCTTAACGCAACTTTTTTTCGTTGCGCTCTTCGTGATCAGAAAGACAACGAGAGCGACCACCAAGGCGACTGCTACGATAATCAGGATTGCAATTTCAAGAGCAATCTCGCCCATAGAGCACCTCCGATATATTAAATTTTCAAATTGCAAAATTCAACACATATATATTAATTGAAAAGGTGGTAAATGTCAACACATAAATTCTACAAAAATAGAATAAAGAAGCCTCAGAAAACAAGCGTTCTGCATGTGAAAAGAAGCTGCCCTATCCCACTTCGGTCGTATAGCGGAAAATGAA
>CAMIWE010000011.1 GCA_946402335.1 uncultured Lachnoclostridium sp. | reverse complement strand
TAGCCCGGCAGATTTTGAGTCTGCTGCGTCTGCCATTCCGCCACATCCGCTGACAACGGCAATTCTATCACACCTGTCATGAATTTGCAACAGGATTTTTCTTCGCAAAGAAGCCGGAAAGGAGGGTCCCGCATGGATTGTACGAAATGCCAGGAATGTACCAAGAGTTTTATTGACGGGAACCTTCCCGACAATCTGGTTTTTGAATATTATGACCATATTGAGCATTGTCCTTCCTGTAAAGAAGACCTTGTTATCAATTATGCGATCATTAATGCGCTTCGTTCTTTAAACGAGAACCGGGACCTTTCTTCGGATTTCGTTAAGGAAGTGGATGACAAGCTGAATGCCTCCAGAAACCGGATCATCCGAGAGGCCAAGGCAAGACGGTTCCGCAGGGTATTTGCCTTTCTGGAAATCGCCTGCATCATGGTATTTGCCTCGATCTTTCCGCCGGTTGAGAAGAACTATGCATTTCTGCCGGAAGACTCCGAAGAGCGGATCGTGATTGAAATGTACGGCGTTCCGACCTATATGGATCCCGTCATGCAGGCAATTTATAAGTACAACAGCGAAGTAATCCGTCTGCTTGAGGAAAAGGCGAAAGAAGAACGCGAAGCCGCGAAAAAGGATAAAAAGACTTCCGGGCAGGAAGCCGAAGAACAATCCGAACAGAATTCCGGACAAGCCGATTCCTTTATGCCGGAAACCGGCGAGGAGCCGGATGAGGACGATGTGACAAAGGGCAGAACGCCTTTTGAGGACGGCGAATCGAAGGACACTTCAAAGACCGTGAAATCGGACGCCAAGGATATCTCAAAACCCGTATCTTCTAAGAATGATACGGACGGAAAAGGAGAGGAATAAATGGAAGATTATATGCTTTTGATCGATGGTTCCGGCCTCCTTTCCACCCAGTATTACGGAAACCTTCCCAGGGAAGTTCTGATGGCAAAGTCCGAGGAGGAGCGGGAGAAAAACTATCATAAGATTATGCATACGCCGGGCGGCGTTTATACGAACGGCGTTTACGGCTTTTTAAGAACGCTGTTTAAGATTTTGGAGAATCATCCGCCGAAATATCTGGCGGTTTTATGGGATTTAAGCCGGGATACGTTCCGGCGTGATCTGTATCCCGAATATAAGGCCAACCGCGGTGAGACACCGCTTCCCTTAAAGGATCAGTTTGCCCTTTGTGAGGAAACCATTGCGCGGATGGGAATCCGCCAGTATATGGATATGCATTATGAGGCCGATGATTTCGCGGGAAGTCTCTGTGAGAAGTTTCAAAAAGAGATTCCGATCCGTATCCTTACAAAAGACCACGACTATCTGCAGCTTGTAAACGATAACGTTTACGTTTATCTGATGCTTTCGTCCCAGACGAAGGCCGACGAACTGCTTAAAAAATATAACTTTGAGAAAAATGTATGTCCCGAGAAATGCTTCCTGATGACACCCGAGACCGTGCTCTGTGAGGAGGGCGTGAAACCTTCGTCCATTGCGCATTTAAAGGGATTAATGGGAGATTCCTCCGACAACATCAAAGGTGTTGCCGGAATCGGTCCGAAAACGGCTGTAGCTTTGATGGCGCATTACGAAACGGTAGACCGTCTTTATGAGGATATTAAGAATTCCTCCGAGGCTGTGATCGCGGAAACCTTTAAGTCTCTGGGCGTCCGTGCCGGAACCGTAAAGACGCTTACCAAGGTTGAGGACGGGGCAGACGCGGAGGCATCCGCCCGTCTCAGCACAGTTCTTGCAACGATTAAAAGGGATATCCCCGTATCCGAAGAACTTTCGGAACTTACATTGTCCCTTAATACGGCCGAAACCGATAAGGTTTTACATGAGCTGGCATTTTCAAGCCTCAAAGTTCCCGTAATTGCGGGCGCGGTAAAGGCGGTGGAGGAGCTTTCTTACGAAACCGAGACAATCACCGATCTTACGGAAGCGGACCAGATTCGCAGCAGACTCCTAAAAGGCAAATCCCAAGCTTACGGTGTTTCGTACGACGCCGGAAACGGAAACCTTTGCCTTGCCGGTGCGGATAAGGTTTACCGGTTTGTTCCGGACGGCTTTTGCATGAATGAAATCTATTTCTCGGAGCTTCTTTCGAGTCTTCTTAAAGACAATGTTGTCTATGCATTTTCCGTCAAAGAGCTGACGGAGCTGTTCCCCGAGGAACGGGACGGCTTATACGACCTTTCCGTTTGTGATTACCTGTTAAGACCTCTTGCCGGATCTCATGAGCCGCAGGAGCTGCAGCGCGAATATTTGCAGGGAATCGGTTTTAAGGAGGACGGTGAGTACCTCGCCGAGCTTGCGAGGGCAATCGGCAGGGAGATCCGAAAGAAACTGGATGAGAAGGCTTTGACGAAGCTCTATACGGAGATTGAACGGCCTCTCATATGGGTTCTTGCCGATATGGAGAAGACCGGTATCTATGCGGATCCGGAGCTCCTTAAGAATCTGGATGAAGAGTTTACGAAGCAATGTCAGATTGAGGAACAGAAGGTATACGAACTTGCCGGAATGCAGTTTAATCTGAATTCGCCGAAACAATTGTCGGAGGTTTTGTTTGAAAAACTCGGATTAAAAGGCGGCAAGAAGACGAAGAACGGTTATTCCACATCAGCGGATGTACTTGAGAAGATGGCGGACGATTATCCGGTCGTTGAGCATCTGCTGATCTACCGGCAGTATCGGAAGCTGCAGACGACGTATTCCGCCGGCCTGATGGGATGCATTGGCAAGGACGGACGGATTCATACCACGTTCCAGCAGACGGTTACCGCAACGGGACGGCTCAGTTCCACCAATCCGAATCTGCAGAATATCCCGATCCGTACCGAGCTTGGTCGTTCCATCCGGAAAGTATTCCTGCCGAAGAAGGGCTGCACGTTTTATGATGCCGACTATTCGCAGATTGAGCTTCGGCTGATGGCCCATATGTCTGGTGACCAAAGCCTGATTGATGCTTATAACAATGCTGCGGATATCCACCGCACGACGGCCGCAATGGTATTTCACGTTCCCTTCGAGGAGGTTACCGATGCCCAGCGTAGCGCCGCCAAGGCTGTAAACTTCGGCATCCTGTACGGCATCAGTTCCTTCGGACTCGGACAGAATCTCGGAATCGACCGAAAGACGGCCGAGAATTATATCCGGTCTTATTACGAAAAATACCCCGCCATGAAGGCTTATCTGGACGAAAATGTGCGAAAAGCTAAAGAAGACGGCGAGATCCGTACTCTGTACGGAAGGCTTCGTCCGATTCCCGAAATTTCCTCCGATAACTTCATGCAGCGTTCCTTCGGCGAACGGATTGCAATGAATTCGCCGATTCAGGGAACCGCGGCCGATATTATGAAAATCGCCATGGTGCGTGTATACCGCATGCTTAAGGAGCAGAATCTTAAATCGAAGATGCTCGTACAGGTACACGATGAAATACTTCTTGAAGTGCCTTTTGAGGAGGAAGAGAAGGTTCAGGCGATTTTGAAAGAAGCAATGGAAGGAGCAGCCGCATTGTCCGTTCCGCTTGTTGCGGACATTCATAAGGGAAACAGCTGGTATGAAGCCAAATAGCCTTTTTTCTTTGAATTACGTGGACAATAAAGGATAATAACATGTTTGATCACACGAAAGTCATCGGAATCACGGGTGGTGTCGGTTCCGGGAAAAGCCATGTCTGTAAACTGATTGAAAAGCATCTCGGATATCCCGTGATTGATTCCGACGCCATATCAAAAGAACAGATGGAGCCCGGCGGGATTGTTCTTAAAAAAGTACTCGAAACCTTCGGCGAACAGTACGCAAACGAAGACGGGACATTAAACCGTGGCAAGCTTGCCGATCTGGTATTTCACGATCCGGATAAGTTGGAACAGTTGAATGCCTTAACGCATCCGGCGGTTATTGAAGAAATCCGTGACAGGATTAACAATTACGCAAAGGAACATATTCCGTTTGTATTTGTCGAATCCGCCCTTGCCTGTTCGGCAGGCTACCGGTCGTTTTGCGATGAACTTTGGGCCGTGACGGCACCGGAAACGGTTCGAAGATACCGGCTTAAAAAGACGCGGGAATATTCCGATGAAAAGATTGCCTCCCTGTTCTCGGGACAGATGCCCGAAGAGGAGCTTAAAAAACTTTGCGATAAGGAAATCGTGAACGGCAATATGGTCGGAGACCTGGAACTTTGCTATCAGATTGAGAACAATCTCGGTCTGTAAGCGGAAGGCGGTAGACAGTTTTGAAGTTTTTCAGTTTATCGAGCGGAAGCAGCGGAAATGCGATCTATCTCGGAACGCAATCCTGCAATCTTTTGGTTGATGCGGGAATCAGCGCGAAGCGGATATGCGCTTATCTGCAGACGGAATGGATCCAGCCCGAATCGCTTGATGCAATTCTTATTACCCATGAACATTCCGATCATACAGCAGGGCTCGCGGTATTTATGAAAAAATACCGGATTCCGGTTTATGCCTCACGCGGAACGATACAGGCAATCCGAAGGATGAGCACGCTTTCGGACATTCCTGCAGATTTGTTTCATTGTATAAATCCCGGAGATGAGCTGCGGTTCGGGGATGTAACGGTTCAATGCTGCGGCATTTCGCATGATGCAGCGGAGCCGGTGGCATTTGCCTTCACGGACGGCGTGCATAAGATCGGCATGGCAACCGACCTCGGATACATTACCCCGGATGTTGTAAAGCACCTTTCGGATTCGGAGGTGTTGTATCTTGAATCCAATTATGACCGCTATATGCTTCTGGCGGGTTCCTATCCGTACACCTTGAAGCAGCGGATCATGAGTGATCGCGGGCATCTTTCGAATGAGGATTCCGCAAGACTTGTTTCCCATGTTTTGCATGAGGGAATGAAGGCAATCGTATTGGCGCATTTGAGTAAGGAGAACAATATGCCTGACCTGGCGCTTATTACGATGAAGAACGAACTTGACGGCGCATGGAATTTTGACAATCCGAAGCCCAGGCTTCTCGTAGCGCCGCGGGATGTGCCGATGGAGGCACTGATTTTATAAAACAACGGGTTTCCCGTCATATCGGGCTTGCCCGAAATACAGTAACGGCTTCGGCCGGAAAGAAGGTTCCAATGAAAAGAGCAATTATAACCGTAGTCGGAAAGGATACCGTAGGAATCATTGCAAAGGTTTGTACGTATCTTTCCGAGGCAAATGTGAACGTCCTTGACATCTCCCAGACGATTGTCGGCGGATACTTCAACATGATGATGATCGTGGATGTTTCCGCAGCAGGCATCGAATTCAGCACGCTTTCCGATGAACTGTCGGAAGTCGGAAAAGGCATCGGATGCGTAATCCGTATACAGTTAGAGGATATTTTCGACATGATGCACCGTATCTGATGGATACGGTCCGGGACCGGTTCCCGGCTATAGGAACGGTATGCGAAAATAGAAGGCGTACCGGTTTGAGAGGACGAATATATGATCAGCAGACTTGAAATACAGGAAACCAACAGCATGATCGAGAAGATGAACCTCGATGTGAGAACGATCACACTCGGGATTTCTCTTTTAGACTGCATTGATTCCGATTTAAACCGTTTAAATGAGAAAATCTATGAGAAGATTACAAGACTTGCCGGCAATCTGGTCGCAACCGGCGAGGAAATTGCCAAGGAATACGGAATTCCGGTTGTCAATAAGCGTATCAGCGTGACACCGATCGGCCTGATCGGCGCTTCCGCATGCAAATGCGAGGATGATTTCGTTTCCATCGCAAAAACGCTTGATAAAGCCGGCAAAGCCGTCGGCATTAACTTTATCGGCGGTTACAGCGCACTGGTTTCAAAAGGCATGACCAGATCAGAGGAACTGCTTTTGCGCTCCATTCCGAAGGCACTTGCCGAAACCGATGTGGTATGCAGTTCGGTTAATGTCGGTTCTACCCGTACCGGTATCAATATGGACGCGGTCAGACTCATGGGACAGGTCATTCGGCAGACGGCCGAGAAAACCGCATCCCTTGATTCCATCGGCTGTGCCAAGCTCGTGGTATTTTGTAACGCGCCGGACGACAACCCGTTTATGGCGGGCGCATTTCACGGCGTAACCGAGGCCGATGCGGTTATCAACGTCGGCGTCAGCGGCCCGGGTGTTGTGAAAAAGGCTTTGGAACAGGCTCGCGGAAAAGATTTCGAATTTCTTTGCGAGACAATCAAAAAGACCGCCTTTAAGATTACGAGAGTCGGTCAGCTGGTCGCGAAGAGAGCATCCGAGATGTTAAACGTTCCGTTCGGTATCGTAGACCTTTCCCTTGCGCCTACACCTGCGATCGGCGACAGTGTAGCCGAAATCCTTCAGGAAATCGGCCTGGAGCATCCCGGTGCACCCGGAACGACCGCGGCGCTTGCCTTATTAAATGACCAGGTCAAGAAGGGCGGCATCATGGCATCTTCCTATGTAGGAGGCTTAAGCGGCGCATTTATCCCGGTCAGTGAGGACCAGGGCATGATCGATGCGGTACTTGCCGGATGCCTTACGCTTGAAAAGTTGGAGGCAATGACCTGCGTATGCTCCGTAGGTCTTGATATGATTGCGATTCCCGGAGATACCTCCGCAGAGACGCTCAGCGGAATTATCGCCGATGAGATGGCAATCGGTATGATCAACCAGAAGACGACGGCGGTACGTTTGATTCCGGTTATCGGAAAGACCGTCGGCGACCGTGCCGAATTCGGCGGGCTTCTCGGATATGCGCCGATCATGCCGGTGAACGGCTTCGGCTGTGCCGATTTTATCAACCGGAAAGGCCGTATTCCCGCACCGGTTCATAGTTTTAAGAACTGAGTAAGGTATAAGGGGGTTACAATATGGAAATACAGTTATGGAGAGAATTCTTAGATCCGTACGCGCTTGCCGTTGACGAATTGATGATTAAGTTCAATCATCTGATGTCGGCCTACCGGAAAGCGGACGATTATTGTCCGATAGAGCTGGTACAAGGGCGCGTCAAATCCATTGCAAGCATTATCGAAAAAGCAAACCGGAAGAAGATTCCGCTCGAGGAAATCGAGAACGATATGTGGGATATCTGCGGTATCCGTCTGATCTGCCAGTTTGTGGAAGACTGCTACCAGGTTGTTGACATGATCAAGCAGAGAACGGATATGGAAGTCGTATCGGAGAACGACTATATTGCTTTTCCGAAGGAGAGCGGCTATCGGAGCTTCCACCTCCGCATTTTATATACGGTGCAGTCCGTCGGCGGACCGAAGAAGATTCACGGCGAGATTCAGGTCCGTACGCTTGGTATGAACAGCTGGTCGACGATTGAACATTCGCTGCAGTATAAGTACCGGAGCAATATTCCGGACGAACTGAAAATCCGCCTTCGTAATACGGCAGACGGCATGATTGCTACCGATAAAGAGCTTTCCTCCATCCGTGACGAGATTCGTTCGGCAAGAGAGCTCCGTTTTGAAGAGGAGCGTATCGTAAACGATATTCTGCTGACGATTCAGAATCTGTACCGGTTTGTCAGCCATCGTGAGGCAGTCCGTATTCAGGAAGAATTTTATGATATTTACAAAGAGCAGAATATCGAAAAACTCCGTCATTTTGCAACGGAACTCGATATCATAGCGGAAGGCTACCGTGCCCAGACCATCAACTGATGTGGTAGTTCCAATGAGTTTGCGGCACCGGCTATAGGAAAGAATAAAGACGATAACGGCGGAAGGACAAGACCGAATGCATTTTCCCGAACAATTTGAAAAAAGAATGCGTAAGCAGCTCGGTGATCAGGAGTTTCAGGCTTACGAGGCATGTTTTACAAAAAAGGTGAGTTCGGCCGTCCGGGTGAACACCTTAAAGCTTTCGCCTTCCAAATTCGAAGAACTTGCCCCGTTCGTGCTTCAACCGGTTCCGTGGACGAAAAACGGATTTTATTACGAAGATTCCGAAGTTCCTTCGAAACATGCGTATTATTATGCGGGAATGTACTATCTGCAGGAACCGAGTGCCATGACGCCGGCCGCATTGCTCCCTGTAGAGCCGGGAGACCGCGTTTTAGACCTTTGTGCGGCACCGGGCGGAAAGAGTACCGAGCTTGGTGCGAAACTTAAAGGGAAAGGGCTTCTGGTTTGTAATGACATCAGCCATTCAAGAGCCAAAGCCCTTCTTAAAAACATCGAACTGTTCGGGATTACGAATGCGATCGTAACCAGTGAACCGGCGGACAAGCTTGCCGCGCGGTTCCCGGAATATTTTGATAAGATTTTAGTTGATGCGCCCTGTTCCGGGGAAGGAATGTTCCGTAAACAGCCCGCGATCATGAAAAACTGGGAACAGTACGGAACGGGATATTATAACGATCTGCAAAAGCAGATTCTGCCGAGAGCCTATGAAATGCTTCGGCCTGGCGGCATGCTTTTATATTCCACATGCACATTTTCCCCCGAGGAAGACGAAGAAACCGTCAAATTCCTCTTAGACCGTTATCCCGATATGGAATTGGTGGATGCGGTGCCGGCTGATCGAAAAGAGGAATTTGCCTCCTTTGGATTTGATACCGGCAAAGCCGAATGGATGGAAGTGCCGGTTGCGGGCATTGAGAAAACGGTCCGCCTGTTTCCGCATAAGATTGCAGGAGAAGGACATTATCTTGCGCTGTTTCATAAAAAAGGCGAGTCCTCTGCGGCGTCCGTTCCGTTGTTCCGTGATTTTGTGAAGCCGAAAATGATCACGCAGGAGGTTACGGATTTCTTTTCGCAAGTTTCCATGGAAATTCCTACGGAACGCATGAGCCTTTCGGAGGAATGGCTGTCCCTGATTCCCGAAGATATGCCGGATTTAAAAGGACTTCGCGTATTGCGGGCAGGATTGTTCCTCGGAGAACTGAAAAAAGGCCGTTTTGAACCGTCCCAGGCGCTTGCCATGGCACTTTCGGGTAAGACTTTTGATAACTGTATTTCGTATCCGGCATCCGATCCGGATGTGATCCGTTATCTGAAGTGCGAATCGATTGAATGTCCGGAAGGAACGAAGGACGGTTATGTTCTCATATGTGTGGACGGCTATCCGCTTGGTTTCGGAAAGGTCCGGAACGGACAGTTTAAGAACAAATACCTTCCGGGCTGGAGAATGATGTGATATGAGTAAAACAACCATGCGCCTGGACCGTTTCCTGGCGCTTACGAATGCCGCGAAAAGCCGCAGCGATGCCAAGAAGGTATTGAAAATGCAGGCTGTTACGGTAAATGGTACGATCTGCCGCTTAGCGGAGCAGCAGGTTGATCCCGAATCGGATCCCGTTATGGTAAACGGCGTGCTCCTTACGTATCGGAAGTACCGTTATTTTGTGTTAAATAAGCCTGCCGGAGTGATCAGCGCAACGAAAGACCGGATCAGCGAGACGGTTCTTACGTTAATCCCGGAAGCCGACCCGAAGGATTATTTTCCGGTAGGACGGCTTGATAAGGATACGGAAGGGCTTTTGATCATTACAAACGACGGGGCATTTGCCCACAATCTGACAAGCCCCGCGAAGAAAGTGCCGAAGACGTATTTCACGAAAACGGAAGGGCAAGTCAGCGAAGAAGGAATCCGGATGCTTACGTGCGGGATTACATTTTCCGACTATACTACAAAGCCCGCTAAATTCGAATTCCTGTCTTATGAGGACGGTTTTACGGAATGCCTTTTAACGATCACGGAAGGGCATTTCCATCAGGTAAAACGCATGTTCCATGAAGTCGGAAACGATGTGGTCTTTTTGAAGAGAATCGCCATCGGCGGCCTGCGCATCCCGGAAGGGCTTATGGCAGGACAATATAAAGAGTTTTCGAGGGAAGAATTGGATGAAGCCATCAGTCAGTTATATTAAAAACTCCGTTAAGGGTGTGATTTTTGACCTGGACGGGACTTTGATCGATTCCATGTCCATGTGGGACGACATTGATGTGGAATACTTAAAACGGTTCGGATATGACCTTCCGGACGACTATCAAAAGAAGATCGAAGGCCTCAGTTTTCATGAGGTTGCCGTTTATACAAAGGAACGGTTTCAGATTCCGGACAGCATCGAAGCCATGATGCAGGACTGGAACGATATGGCATTTGACTTTTACCGCCACCGTGTTCCGCTTAAGCCCGGCGTCCGGAAATTTCTTTCTTTTTTGAAGGAACATGAGATACCCTGCGGAATTGCCACAAGTAATTCGCCGGAGCTTTTGAATGCCGTATTGAACTCTTTAAAGATTCATGAGTTCTTTACGGTTATGATCACGGGCAGTGAGGTCGAGCACGGCAAACCTGCTCCCGATATTTACAATTATGCGGCGGCCCGCATGGGCTTAAAGCCGTCCGAATGTCTTGTTTTTGAGGACGTGGAGGCCGGCATTCTTGCAGCAAGGGCGGCTGAAATGAATGTCTGCGCGGTATATGATCAGCACTCGAAGATTTCTCCTTCGGAAGCTGAAGCAATTTCGGATTATTATTTGTTCAGTTTTGAGGATATTGATTATGAGGAAGTTTCACAAGGGTGAACAGGGGTATATCGATTATAAGAAAAAGGTACAGACGATTATTGTCATTTCCTTTGTTCTTGCCGGGCTTTCCCTGTTCTTTATCTGCAAATGGATACTCGGCACCGGGCGGAATCTCGGAACCGTTGTTGCGGTTTTGCTGACGCTTCCTGCTGCCAAGGCGCTTGTGAATCTGATTCTGTTCCTTCCGCATCGTTCAACGGATATTACGCTATGGGAGAAAGCCGAAGCCATCCGAAAGGATGACGATAAGATGTATTACGACCTCGTATTTACCTCCGAGCAGAGTACGATGCATTTAGACGCCCTGTGTGCCCGCGGCAATGAGCTGATCGCTTACTCGAAAGACGGCGCAAAGCAGGAGAAAATATTGTCGTATTTTACGGATTCCATGAAGAAACGCGGTGTCGGCGTACATATGCATATATTCCGAAACGAGGAAAGCTTTCTTCAGAGAATGCAGGATTGTAACGAAGACGGACCGGTTCCTGAGGAAATAACGGAATTCATCCGTATGATTCTTGTCAGTTAGGAGCGGCTATGATCAGTCACACGATAACCGATCGCGATGCGGGTTCCCGTTTTAATAAATTTCTGGAACGGCTTCTTCCCAATGCAAACAGCGGCTTTTTGTATAAGATGCTTCGTAAGAAGAATATCACGTTAAACGGTAAGAAGGCCGAGGGACGGGAGACCCTTGAAGCAGGAGATACGGTTGAGATATTCTTCTCCGACGAAACGTATGCGGCCTTTCGAAAAGCGGAAAGCACGGAACCGGTTTCTTATTCCGCTCATCCAATCAAGGAAAGCGATATTGTATACCGGGATGATTCCGTTTTGATTGCCTGTAAGCCGGCAGGAATATTATCCCAAAAGGATACGCCCGAATCGGAATCCTTCAACGAAATGGTTTTGCAATACCTGTTAAATGAAGGAATTGTCAATCCGGCTTCGTTTAGGGAATATAAACCCGGCATCTGTAACCGGCTGGACCGCAATACGGCGGGACTTGTTATATTCGGACTTACGCTTCCTGCGGGAAGGGAACTGAACCGGCTTTTAAAGGAGCGTAAGATCGGCAAATACTATTACGCGGTCGTACTCGGCGAAATGAAGAGACCAATTGACAGCAGGCTTTTTCTGACAAAGGATTCTGCTGCCAATCAGGTCAGCATAACAGAACAAAAGCAAAACGAGGAATCGGTTTCGGTTCATACGGAGATCATTCCCGTATGTTCCGGTAAGGAGCTGAGTCTTGTCCGGGTAATCCTTCATACCGGCAAATCCCATCAGATCCGAAGCGTTCTGTCGTATCTGAGGCATCCGGTTCTCGGGGATCCGAAATACATTTCATCGGACAGTCCCTTTGCTTCATTGAATCAGAAGTACCGTGTCCGTTACCATTTGCACGCGCAGATGCTTCTTGCGTATGCGCTTCGTTTCCCGGAGGGCCTTAGCGGGGAAGTTGAAAAGGTAAGTGGAAAGATATTTTACGCACCGCTTCCGAAACCGTTTGCGGAAGTAATTACATCGGAATTTACGAAAGGGGCTGATCCGGATGCCGTCATGGAAATCCCGGGGACTCCGGGGATCGTTCTTTGAAGAACTGATCAATGAAACCAATGAATATTACCGGGACAACGGAATTGCGTTAGTCCATAAGATTCCGACTCCGATCACGCCGATTGAGATTGATAAGGAATCGAAGCATATCACGCTTGCTTATTTTGACCAGATCAGTACGGTCGATTATGTCGGCGTTGCGCAGGGCGTTCCGCTTTGTTTTGACTGTAAGGAGTGCGCACAGGATACGTTTCCGCTTCAAAACGTGCATGAGCACCAGGTCAAATACATGAAGGATTTCGAAGAACAGGGCGGTGTGGCGTTTCTTTTGATTTACTATACGCAGCGCGAGATCATCTATTATATGAATTATAAGGAACTCGCTTACTTTTACGCCCGCATGCAAAAAGGCGGACGGAAGAGCATCGCATTTGACGAACTGGACGGAACGAGGTTTTACAAAAAAGGCGACAGCATCTATATCAATTATCTCGAATATGTTAACGATGATCTGGACCGCAGGGAAACGGAAGAGGAATACAACGAATAAAATAAGCATGGAAAAGCGGAAACCAAAGGCTTTTGCGAATGTAAACGGATGGTTTCAATTTGTGTCTTGACAGATGAATTTTCGTTCTATATAATGTCTACATTCATTTGCTACCAAATTAGCACTCTACCATGCGAAAGTGAGAAAAAGAAACATGACTGAATTATTACACACCCCGGAAGGTGTTCGGGACATTTACGGTACGGAATGCAGAGAGAAGCTGGTCCTTCAGACCAAACTTAAGGACTGCATGCATCAGCACGGTTATCTCGATATCGAAACGCCTTCCTTTGAATATTTTGATATTTTCAGTAAAGAACGCGGTACCGTACCGTCAAAGGATATGTATAAATTCTTTGACCGGGAAGGCAATACGCTTGTACTTCGTCCGGATATGACGCCTTCCATCGCAAGATCGGTTGCCAAGTATTTCCGCGGAGAGACCGGGCCGATTAAGCTTTGCTATTGCGGCAATACGTTCCAGAACAATGAAAGCTATCAGGGAAGACTGAAGGAAACAACGCAGCTCGGCGCGGAACTTATGAATGATGCAAGCGTGGAAGCCGATGCGGCAATGATCAAGCTGACAATTGAATGTATTCTTGCTGCCGGTATCAGCAGTTTTCAGATTGAGATCGGTATGGCCGCCTTCTTTAAAGGACTTGTCGAGGACTGCCGCTTCAGCGAGGAAGAGGAAGAATCCCTTCGCAAACTGATCAAAACGAAGAATCTTACCGGCGCATCGCAGCTTCTTTCCCAGACTTCCGTAAGCAATGAGGACAAGGAACTGATCCTTCGGATTCCCGAACTGTTCGGAAGTTTTGAAAAGATCGGTGAGATCCGCCAGCTTACGAAGAACCGGAGAAGCCTTTGTGCGCTTGACCGTCTTCAGGCGTTGTACGACATTCTGAAAAAGGACAAATACGACCGTTATGTATCCTTAGATCTCGGCATGCTCAGCAAATACCGTTATTACACCGGTATCATATTCCGTGCGATCACCTATGGCTCGGGCGAACCGGTTGCTTCGGGCGGCCGTTATGACAACCTGGTTTCCCAGTTCGGCATGGATGCTCCCGCAATCGGCATGTCCATTACCGTGGATGCATTGATGATGGCTATTGAGCGTCAGGAACTTTCCGGTATTCTTAAGCAGGAGCCCTGTCAGGAATACATTACCGTAGCACTTGCCAAAGGACGTCTTGCCGATAAGGCAATGGAAATCCTTACAAAAGCCGGTTATTCCTGTGAGGAAATGAAGGATAAGAATACCCGTAAACTGATCTTCACGAACGAAGAACAGAAGATGCGCTTCTTCCTTGCAAAGGCCAACGATGTTCCGACCTATGTGGAATACGGCGCTGCCGATATCGGTATTGTCGGAAAGGATACAATCTTAGAGGAAGGCCGTAAGCTTTACGAAGTCATTGATTTTCAGATGGGCAAATGCAGAATGTGCGTTGCCGGTCCGAAGGAGGCAAAGGAGCTTCTCGGAAGCGGTAAGGTAATCCGTGTCGCAACGAAGTATCCTGCTATCGCAAAGGACTATTTCTTAAATGTAAAGCACCAGTCCGTTGAAATCATTAAACTGAACGGTTCCATTGAGCTTGCCCCGATTGTCGGACTTTCCGAAGTTATCGTGGATATCGTGGAAACCGGTTCAACGCTTCGCGAGAACGGGCTTGACGTACTCGAAGAAGTTGCTCCTTTGTCTGCGAGAATGGTTGTAAACCAGGTCAGCATGAAGATGGAGCAGGAGCGCATCCAGAAGCTTATTAAAGATATTAAAGAAGTATTGAATAACAATTAAACGAGAGGTTTTACCAATGAGAATCGTTACATTAACGGAGCAATCCAAACGTGAGCTGCAGGATATTCTTGCAAAGCGGAGCACCGATTCCTTCCGTAAACAGGAGGATGCGGTAGCCGAAATTATTAAGAATGTCCGCGCGAACGGCGACAGCGCCGTATTTGACTATACCGCGCGCTTTGACGGTGTAGAAATTACAAAGGATACGATTGAAGTTACAAAGGAGGAGATTGAGCAGGCATACCGCGAGATTGATCCCGAATTGTTAAAGGTTATACGGGATGCGATCAAAAACATCCGCGATTATCACATGCTTCAGAAGCGGTCCAGCTGGTTTGATACGAAGGACGGTATATTCCTCGGCCAGCGAATCCTTCCGATTGCCAAGGTCGGCGTTTATGTTCCGGGCGGAAAGGCAGTGCTTTCCTCAAGCGTTTTGATGAATGTAATCCCCGCTAAGGTTGCCGGCGTAAATGAAATCATCATGGTAACGCCTCCCCAGAAGAGCGGCGGACTGAATCCGACTTCGGTTGTTGCCGCCGTGGAAGCCGGTGTAGACCGTATCTTAAAGGTCGGAGGAGCCCAGGCTATTGCAGCGCTAGCGTACGGAACGGAGAGCATTCCGAAGGTTGATAAAATTGTCGGACCCGGAAATATCTATGTGGCGCTTGCCAAGAAAGCCGTATACGGTTCGGTTGGTATTGATTCGATTGCGGGCCCCAGTGAGATCCTAGTGCTTGCCGATGAGACGGCCAATCCGAGATATGTTGCCGCCGATTTGTTAAGCCAGGCCGAGCATGACGAGCTGGCTTCCGCGATTCTCGTTACGACGAGCAAGGAACTTGCCGAAAAGGTTTCCGTTTGGGTCGATAACTTCACAAAGAAGCTTTCGAGACAGGCTGTTATTGAGAAATCTCTTGAGAATTACGGTTACATTTTCGTTGCGGAATCCATGAAACAGGCCATTGATACGGCCAACGACATTGCTTCCGAGCACCTGGAAATCCTTACGAAGAATCCGTTTGATACGATGACTTATATTAAGAATGCCGGCGCTATCTTCCTCGGAGAGTATTCGAGCGAACCGCTTGGAGACTATTTCGCCGGCCCCGACCACATTCTTCCTACCAACGGAACGGCAAGATTCTTCTCCCCGCTCAATGTGGATGACTTTGTGAAGAAGAGCAGCGTGATCTCGTATTCGAGAGAGGCTCTGCAGCCCGTATGGAAGGAGATTACCACATTTGCCGAAGCCGAAGGCCTTACGGCACATGCCAATTCCATCGCAGTACGTTTTGAAAACAAGGAGGATTAAGAATGAGCAGAACGGCTACCATTAACCGCGAAACCAAGGAAACGAAGATCAGCTGTACGCTTAACTTAGACGGTAAAGGCAAATACGACATTTCCACCGGAATCGGATTTTTCGATCACATGCTTTGCGGTTTTGCGAAGCACGGCTTCTTCGATATGAACCTGAAAGCCGAAGGCGACCTTGAGGTCGATGCACATCACACGGTTGAGGATGTCGGAATCGTTCTCGGACAGGCTATCAAGGAAGCACTTGGCGACAAGGCCGGCATTAACCGTTACGGAAGCTTTATCCTTCCGATGGATGAAACGCTGATGCTTTGTGCTCTTGACCTTTCCGGCAGACCTTATTTCTGCTACGATGTAACGACTACGGTTGACCGTGTCGGTGAGATGGATACCGAACTTGCCAAGGAATTCTTCTATGCGGTTTCGTATTCCGCAGGAATGAATCTGCACATCAAAATGCTTGCAGGCGATAACAACCATCACATCCTTGAGGCAATGTTTAAGGCATTTGCCAAAGCCCTGGATCAGGCAACGAAATATGATTCCCGCCTTGAAGGCGTACTTTCCACGAAAGGAACCATTTAAGCATGAAAAAGAGCATTTATGCCTATATCAATGCCGAAACCGAGTACCGTTCCAATGTGATTGAGAAGGCAAAGTCCTATGAACAGAATGGTGCTGACGGTCTTTATGTCTATAATTATGATGCCGGCGAGCATGAACAGTACGCCTTTTTGGAGACGGTTCGCGAGATTATGAAGGAAACGGATATTCCGTTGATCGTCGGCTGCGTCGTAAAGCGGTTTGAGGATGTCAAGAAGGCCCTTTATACCGGCGCAGAAGCAGTTGTCGTACAGTACGGGAATGATTTCCCGCAGGAGGAAATCGTTAAGGCGATTGACCGCTTCGGCAAGAAGAGCATTTTCGTTGAATTCAATACGGATCCCGACACGTCCCGTAAGGAATATGAAGATTCCGATTTACTCAGCGCCCTGAAGGATTTGGGCATCGCGGGATTTGTATTCAAGCATGTCGTTCCGGAAAAGGTGAAGAAGTTCATTGCGCAGAGCCCGCTTCCGGTTATGGTACGTGACAGCCTTGTGCGTAACGATATCGAGTCGATTCTTTCCATGGACAATGTTTCCGCCGTACTTACCAATTATTATGTCGGCAAGAACATTAACCGCGTGAAAAAGGCTCTTTTGGATTTCGGAATTGACACGAAATGCCTGGTGAGCGCGATTCCGTTCTCCGAGTTCAAACTCGGACCGGACGGTTTGATTCCGGTTGTCGTTCAGGATTACAAGACTTCCGAAGTATTGATGGTTGCCTACATGAACGAGGAGGCTTATGAGAAGACGGTCAATACCGGCAGAATGACGTATTTCTCAAGAAGCCGGAATGAGCTCTGGGTTAAGGGCGAAACAAGCGGCCATTACCAGTTCTTAAAAGAACTCCGAATTGACTGTGATAACGATACGATTCTTGCCAAGGTTCATCAGCTTGGTGCCGCCTGTCATACCGGCAACCGTTCCTGTTTCTTTACGGAGCTTTGCAAAAAAGAATATGCAGGCTATAATCCGCTTAACGTTCTGACAGAAGATTACGACATCATTCTTTCGCGAAAGAACAATCCGAAGGAAGGATCCTATACGAATTACCTTTTCGACAAAGGTATTGATAAAATTCTTAAGAAATGCGGCGAAGAGGCTACCGAGATTACAATCGCAGCCAAGAATCCCGATGCTGAGGAACTGAAGTATGAGATCGCCGACTATCTGTATCATCTGATGGTATTGATGGTGGAATGTGGCCTCGACTGGAACGATGTTGTAAAAGAACTTGCCAATCGCAGAAAATCATAATTCATTTGATTTGACTTCAAAGAATTGGTTATAGGAGGAATATCATGCAGTTTTTAACCGAGCTCGGAAAGAGCGTACTGACATATCTTGCTTTGGTTGCCTGCGGCGGATTCGGAGTTTTCTGCGGGATTAAACTCAGAAAACGGAAAAACCAAAAATCTAAGGAATCAGAGTAATAGAATTGTGTTTATGCGACGATACGAGAAATCTATATAAGCAACGGCTGTTCATTTTCAAAGAATACAAAAAAATTGTGAACCGGGAAATGTTGAATACAGAATTATAAATGTTGGGATTTATTAGAAGAAAATACTTGCTTTTTATAATTCTGATGTTATAATAACAAATGTAACTAAAGTGGTATTGTAAAAGGAGTTCCGAATTCGGAACTCCTTTCCGTTTGCTTTTCTGATAGAAAGCACGGAGGAAGGATTAGAATGGCCAAAAAGGAAACATACGAAAGCAGGACGGCAGAGCTTTTGGAGCCGATCCTTTCGGAATGCCGGTTCGAGCTGGTCGATATCGATTATGAGAAGGAAGCAGGCGACTGGTACCTTCGCATTTATATCGATAAACCGGGCGGTATCACGATTGACGATTGCGAAAAGGTCAGCAGGGCTCTGAGTGACCGTCTGGACGAAGCCGATTTCATTGAAGAAGCGTATATTCTGGAAGTCAGCTCGCCGGGTCTTACGAGACCGCTTAAGAAGGAAAAGGATTTCGAGCGAAACATCGGCAAACCGGTGGAAATGAAATTCTTCCGCTCGGTCGGCGGCAGGAAAGAACTGACTGCGGAACTGAAGGCATATGACCGTGACAGCATCACGGTTTGCGCGGACGGCGCGGATCTGGTCATCGAGAGAAAGAATCTCTCCATGATCCGCCAGGCATTTGTATGGGAAACCGAATAAAATATTACAGAAAAGAGGACACCATGGAAAAAGAAAACAAAAACATGCTGATCGAAGCACTGAATACGATTGAAAAGGAGAAAGACATTCCGAAGGAAGTGCTTTTGGAGGCAATTGAAACGGCTCTCGTTGCCGCAGTAAAGAACGAGTATAAAAAGAACGATTATGTAACGGTTAACATTGATCCCGAGAGCGGCGACGTGAAGGTCCTTTCCGGTTTCGAAGTTACGGACAATGTGGAAGATCCGGCCATTCAGATTACGCCCGAAGAGGCTGCGGCCCGCTTCCCGCATAAGAAACTCGCAATCGGTGATGTTGCCTACCAGGAAGTAATCCCTCATGACTTCGGCCGTATCGTTGCCAGCCGCGCAAAGCAGGCAATTGTTCAGAAGATCCGCGAGGAAGAGCGGAAACAGCTGTATGAGAAGTATGCCGGCAAAGAACATGAAGTCGTTACCGGTATTGTACAGCGTATCAACGAAAAGACGATTACGCTGAATCTCGGCAAGATGGACGCGCTTCTTCTCGAGGCAGAGCAGATTCGCGGCGAGTCTTTCCGTCTCAATGAGCGCGTTAAGGTATATGTTCTTGAAGTAAAAGAGACGCCCAAGGGTCCGAAGATTACGGTATCCCGTACGCATCCGGACCTTGTTAAGCGGCTGTTTGAGAATGAGGTTGCTGAGGTTGCCGACGGAACGGTTGAGATTAAGAGCATCAGCCGTGAGGCCGGACAGAGAACGAAGATGGCGGTTTATTCCCATCATCCGAATGTAGATCCCGTCGGCGCATGCGTCGGTGTGAACAGCTCCCGTGTAAACGCCGTTGTGGACGAACTCCGCGGTGAGAAGATTGATATCATCAACTGGAGCGACAACCCGGAGATTCTTATTAAGAATGCTCTTTCTCCCGCCAAGGTGGTATACGTTGACGTCAATGAAGAAGAGCACAGCGCAAGAGTTGTCGTACCGGATCACCAGCTTTGCCTTGCAATCGGTACCGGCGGACAGAACGCAAGACTTGCAGCCCGTCTTACCGGATACAAGATTGATATCAAGGGAGAGTCTCAGGTAGAAGGGTAGGTAGCCATGCCGAAGACGAAGAAGATCCCGCTCCGCAAATGTACCGGATGCGGGGAGATAAAACCGAAAAAGGAACTGATCCGCGTAATCCGTACGCCTGAGGATATGGTGGAAATCGACCGTACAGGAAAGAAAAACGGACGCGGAGCTTACCTTTGTGATAACATCGCATGCTTTTTAAAAGCAAAGAAGAGCCATGCGATCGAGCGGTCTTTGGAGATCACATTTTCCGAAGAGCTTTATGAGGCTCTTGAAAAGGAGATGACAGCCAATGACTGACCGCGTACTAAACATGCTCGGTATTGCAAGAAAAGCCGGTAAGATCAGTTCCGGCGAGTTTCTTGCGGAAGATGCCGTTCGAAACGGAAAAGCCTGTCTTGTGATCATTGCGAATGATGCGGCGAAGAATTCAAGAAAAGCCATTACAGACGCCTGCGCCTATTACAAAGTCCCGTTTGAATTCTACGGAACCAAGGAAAGCCTCGGCCATGCAATCGGATGTGAGTTGCGTGCCGTGGTGGCAATCACAGATCAGGGAATTGCTGATAAAATCGTAAACTTAATTCATGTTGGAGGTATACCGAATGTCGAAAATCAAGGTCAATGAGCTGGCCAGAGAGCTTGGCGTAAAGAATAATGACCTGATGTCTTATCTTCGTGAAAAGGGCGTTGACGCCAAGAGCGTAACGAGCCTTGTAGACGATGATGCGATTGCAATCGCGGAAAGTTTCTTCGGAAAGCGTAAGATCAAACACCCCGAACCGAAGGCGGAAAGCGCCAAGAGCGGAAAACTGTTCTATCAGGACGGTTCGCCCGTTCACACGAAGGATGCTGACGGCAAGCCGCTTCCGATCACGGGCCCCGTTTTTGATGAACAGGGTAACCTGAAGAAGCTTATGCTTGATAAAAACGGATTCCGTATTAAGCCCGAAAAGGATGAAAACGGAAACATTACTACGGCGGTTTATTCGTATACGAAGGACGGACGTCTGGTTCGTCTTGCCGCGAAAAAGGATAAGCCTGCCGAGAAGCCTGCCGAAGCACCGAAGTCTGAGGATGGCGTAAAGGAAGAGAAAAAGGCACCCGTGAAAGCGGAGGAACCGAAGTCCGAGAAGCCTTTGGAGGCTGCGGAAAAGGTGATCGTTCCTACCGTTACCGAAGCTCCTGCCGAGGCACCGGCTGCCAGAAAAATCAATCCTGAAAAGACCGAGAATGCTGAGAAGCCTGCAACAAAGGCTCCTGTCAGAAGTACAGACGGCAAGCCGGCTGTAAGAAGAGACGATGCCCAGGGAACCCGCGTTCCTCGTGACGCGCAGGGACAGGGCAGCTACAACCGTGCTCCTCGTGACGGCCAGGGACAGGGCGGTTACAACCGTACTCCCAGAGACGGTCAGGGACAGGGCGGTTACAACCGTGCTCCCAGAGACGGCCAGGGACAGGGCGGTTACAACCGTGCTCCCAGAGACGGTCAGGGACAGGGCGGTTACAACCGTACTCCCAGAGACGGTCAGGGTCAGGGCGGATACAACCGTACTCCCAGAGACGGTCAGGGACAGGGTGGTTTCAACCGTACTCCTCGTGACGGGCAGGGAGGTTTCAACAGAAGACCCGGCCAGGGACAGGGAATGGGAAGAGACAACTTCTCAAAGGGCGCTTTTGACAAGGGAGGCTTCCCCGATAAGGATAAGGACAGCGATACCAAGCGCACATTTACCCGTAAGAATGATAACCGCAGAGATTCCGGCAATATTAAGACCGACTTTGCGAAGGATATCAACAAAGAGCATCGCGCCGATGCATATAATAACAAAAACCGTGACCGTAACAAGAACCGTAACCTGGATAAGGATATGGAAAATGTCGGCAAGAAGGGTCAGAAGATCAAAAAGGACGGCAGAGGTGCTTTCATTAAGCCCGAGCCGATTCCCGTAAAGCAGGAAGATCCGGATGAGGTAAAGACCATCGTGATTCCTGAAGTGATCACGATAAAGGAACTGGCCGATAAGATGAAGCAGAACGCTGCCGCCATCGTTAAGAAGCTGTTCCTGTCCGGTAAGATCTGTAACGTTAATACCGAGCTTCCTTTTGAGGAGGCCGAACTGCTTGCCATGGATTACAACTGCATCGTTGAGAAGGAGCAGGTTGTGGACATGGTAGAAGAGCTGATGCGGGATACCGAGGACAACGAGGATACCCTCGTGAAGCGTCCTCCGGTTGTCTGCGTAATGGGTCACGTTGACCATGGTAAAACATCCATTCTCGATAAGATCCGTTCCACGAATGTTACGGCTCGCGAGGCAGGCGGTATTACCCAGCACATCGGTGCTTACCAGATTGAGATCAACGGCGAACTGATTACGTTCTTAGATACGCCCGGACACGAAGCATTTACCGCTATGCGTATGCGTGGCGCCATGGCGACCGATATTGCAGTTCTGGTTGTTGCGGCCGACGACGGCGTAATGCCGCAGACCATTGAAGCAATCAACCATGCGAAGGCGGCAAATGTACCGATCGTCGTTGCCATCAACAAAATGGATAAAGAAGGTGCCAATCCCGACCGTGTTCTTTCCGAACTTTCCGATCAGGGTCTTGTTTCCGAGTCCTGGGGCGGCGATATTGTAACGGTTCCCGTATCCGCTAAGACCGGAGAAGGCATCCAGAGCCTTCTTGAGATGATTCTTCTTACCGCCGAGGTTCAGGAGCTTCGCGCCAACCCGAACCGTAAGGCAAGAGGTATCGTTATCGAAGCAAAACTGGATAAGGGCCGCGGCCCCGTTGCAACGGTACTCGTTCAGAAGGGTACGCTTCATGTCGGTGAGAACGTAGCAATCGGTTCTTCCTTCGGTAAGATTCGTGCCATGATCAACGATAAGGGCCAGAAGGTAACCGAAGCGAAGCCTTCGACGCCTGTTGAGATTCTCGGTCTTAACAGCGTTCCGAATGCAGGCGATACGCTTGTTGTAACCGGAACCGAGAAGGAAGCAAGAGAAATCGCCGATGCATTTATCGCACAGCATAAAGAACAGCTTATTCAGGAGACGAAGTCCAAACTGTCTCTTGAGGGCCTGTTTGATCAGATTAAGGCCGGCAATGTGAAGGAACTGAACATCATTGTTAAGGCCGACGTTGCTGGTTCCGTTGAGGCGGTTAAGCAGTCTCTTACGAAGCTCAGTAATGAAGAAGTTGCCGTTCGCTGCATCCACGGCGGAGCCGGTAACATTAACGAATCCGATGTTATTCTGGCAAGCGCGTCTAACGCGATCATCATCGGATTTAACGTTAAACCCGATACCACTGCGGCCGATACGGCGGAGCGTGAGAACGTTGACATCCGTCTGTACTCCGTAATTTACAATGCAATTGATGATATTGAAGCTGCCATGAAGGGTATGCTGGATCCGATTTATGAAGAAGTCGTTACCGGCCATGCCGAGATCCGTCAGCTCTTTAAGGCAAGCAATGTCGGAACCATTGCAGGTTCCTATGTGCTTGACGGTAAGATTGCGCGCGGAAGTAAGGCAAGAATTACCCGTGACGGCAAGCAGATCTTCGACGGCAACATTGCATCCTTAAAGCGTATGAAAGACGATGTGAAGGAAGTTGCAGCCGGCTATGAGTGCGGTATTCTGTTCGACAAATTCAACGATATCGCCGAAATGGACCAGGTTGAGATCTATATCATGCAGGAAGTGCCTCGCAAGTAGGTAGAAAGCAGGTATTTTGAGAAAAAACAGTATTAAAAACACAAGGATAAACCAGGAGGTTCAGAGAGTCCTGGGCAATCTGATCCTTCTGGAGGTGAAGGATCCGCGCATTGCTCCCATGACGAGCGTTTCGGGTGTGGAAGTAGCGCCGGATCTGAAATCCGCCAAGGTTTTCATTACCGTTTTCGGCGATGAAACCGTAAAGAAGCAGACACTCCAGGGACTAAAGAGCGCCATGCCGTTTCTGCGGTCAAGCCTTGCCAAGGAATTGAACCTTCGGAACACGCCCGAACTTCGTTTCCATATCGATGAATCCCTCGAATACGGAATTCATATGAATGCTTTGATCGATTCTCTTCATGTATCGGACGAGGAGGAGAAAGATGAGCAGTGAGTTACTGGAAACCATTGTCGGTGATGCGAAAAGAATCGGTATCAGCGGACATATTCACCCGGACGGAGACAGTGTAGGCGCCGTGCTCGGATGTTATCTGTATCTTAAAAATATGCTTCCGGACAGTGAGATCTATCCGTATCTGGAGGCGCCCGGCAGAAGTTTTCGCATGCTTACGGGAATTGATAAAATCCGGTCGGATTTTCAGTTCCCCGAAGAGCCTTTTGATGTTTTTATCAGCGTAGACTGTGGAAGCAGAGACCGTCTCGGAGCCTGCGAGGAAGCTTTTCAGGCAGCCAAAAAGACGGTCAATATCGACCATCATATTACCAATACGGGATTTGCCGACGTCAATCATGTGGAGGCTTATTCCAGCTCGACATGTGAGGTTTTGTTCGGTCTGATGAACCCGGACGCCATTGACCTTCCGACGGCGGAAGCTTTGTATATCGGCATCATGCATGATACGGGAGTTTTCAAGTACAGTTGTACCTCCGAGAAAACGATGAAGATTGCCGGTTATCTGATGAGTAAGGGAATTGATACCGCGGATCTGATTGACCGCTCCTTCTACATGAAGTCCTTTACCCAGCTGAAAGCATTGGGATTTGCCCTTAACAAGGCGGAACTCGTGCTCGGCGGCAAAGCAATCGTTTCGATTCTTCGGATCAATGACATGGATAAACTCGGCATCACGATTGCCGATACCGAAGGAATCGTGAGCGAGCTTCGGACGACCGAAGGCGTGGAATGCGCCGTATTTGTCCGCGAAGAAGCTCCCGAAACTTTTAAGTTCAGTTTGCGAAGCAACGGCAAAGTCGATGTTTCCGTCATTTCGTCGTCCTTTGACGGAGGCGGACACCGTATGGCTGCCGGATTTACGGCAAAGGGAGAGCTGGACGGCATTCTCACGCAGCTTTATGCGATGATCATGCTTCAGCTGTAACTTATGAACGGAATAATCGTAATAAACAAAGAACAAGGCTATACCTCTCACGATGTTGTTGCAAAACTGAGAGGTATTTTGCATGTAAAAAAGATCGGTCATACCGGTACGCTTGACCCGGATGCGACAGGAGTTTTGCCCGTCTGTATCGGAAATGCAACCAAAGTATGCGATCTGATCATGGACGGAGACAAAGTTTACACGGCCGGCGTGAAACTCGGCGTAACGACCGATACCCAGGACATAAGCGGAACCGTTCTTAAGGAATGTAAGCCCGATGTAGGGGAAGAGGACCTTAAGCGTGCAGCCGGTGGTTTCCTCGGGGAGATTCTTCAGCTGACGCCCATGTATTCGGCCAGAAAAGTCGGCGGTCAGAAGCTTGTTGACCTTGCAAGAAAAGGCATTACCGTTGAACGGGAACGCAAAAGGGTCCGGATTGACAGCATTGCCATATCCGGATATGACCGAGCGGCCGGAACGTTTCAAATGGTTGTGCGCTGTTCAAAGGGGACCTATATCCGCACCCTTTGTAACGATATCGGCGATGTGCTCGGGTGCGGCGCCTGCATGAGCAGTCTGGTCCGGAATGAAACAACCGGATTTCGTTTTGACGAAGCCCATACAATTGACGAGATTCGTGAAATCTTTCAAAACGGCAGGATTGATTCGGTTCTGATCCCTGCCGATTCCCTGTTCCCGGATTATGTAAAATCGGAAATTACGGAAAGCGGGAGAGCATTTCTTCGAAACGGTAATCCGTTAAGAAAAGAACATCTTACTTTTAACGGTTCCGAAACAGAAACGATTCGTGTATACGAAGACGGCGTATTCAAAGCGTTGTACAACTATAAAGACGGTCTTTATTGGCCTTATAAAATGTTTTTATAACAGGAATACCGGTATGGTTTTTTATGATTCATATGAAGCATACGACGGAGCGGAATGTGCCGTTATGCTCGGAAAATTTGACGGTCTTCACCTCGGTCACCGCTCACTTCTTAAAAAGATGAGCAGCACCTGCGGCGATTTAAGAAAAGTAATCCTGGCGATTGATACGGATACGGAGGACACAAAGGAAATCTTTTCCTTTGATGAAAAACTGTCGGTATGTGAAGCACTGGGACTCGATTCCTATGTATCGCTTAAGTTTACTGATGCGATCAAAACGATGGCTCCCGAAGCCTTTGTAAAAGACATTCTGATTGAGAAACTTAGGACAAAACAGATCTGTGTCGGGGAAGGCTTCCGGTTCGGGTATAACCGATGCGGCGACACGGAACTTCTTAGGAAAACAGCCGGTACATATGGCACGGAAGTTGCGGTCGTTCCGGCCGTTACGGTTCAGGGAACCCATGTTTCCAGCACGGAAATCCGTAAAAGAATTTCAGAAGGAAAGACGGAGCAGGTGGAAGAACTGCTCGGACAGCCCTATTTCATAAGCGGATTTACGAAGGAAGGCCGGAAACTCGGAAGAGTGATGCATTTTCCGACGCTGAATCTGGCTCCCGGGAAGCGGAAACTGCTTCCGCCGTTCGGGGTGTACCGGACATTTACCGAATATGAGGGGAAGATTTATCCGTCCGTTACAAATGTCGGAGTAAATCCATCCGTTAAAGAGGACGGACTTGTATCGGTGGAGACGCATCTGTTACGTATGCCGGAACAAGGAATCGGATACGGGGATTTTATAAAGGTCTCCTTTGCGGAACGTATTCGCGCGGAGAAAAAATTTGCTTCAATTGAGGAGCTTTCCGAACAGATTCGCATGGATAAGGAAACGGTTGAAAAAACTATTTACAAACCTTAGTACTTGTGCTATATTATCTATCGTTGACCGGCCCTCAGCTTTTGGAATCCTCAACCGGAGCTTGGGACACGGCGTAAATCTTTTTAATGGAGGAAACTATCATGATTTCGAAAGAGCAGAAGGCAGCAATCGTTGCCAAGTACGGAAAGAACGCTCAGGACACCGGTTCCACCGAGGTTCAGATCGCCCTTCTTACCGAGAGAATCAAAGAGCTCACCGAGCATCTGAAGAACAACAAGCAGGATAATCATTCCCGCCGCGGTCTTTACAAGATGGTTGGTCAGAGACGTGGTCTTTTGGATTATCTGAAGTCCAAGGACATCAATGCTTATCGTGAACTGATCGAAAAGCTTGAAATTCGTAAATAATGCATGCATTGGGGGCCATGTTTCTACATGGCCCTTCTGTATCTATGACAATCCGATAATTTGCAGAGTAGGATTTTGTGCGTAAAGTGTCCGAGGGACGGGGAGTTGTCTTCGGAACGAAAAGAACATGGTTCTTGCGGTACAGGATCCGCATCCCGCTGCTACATGGGAGTTCTCCTTTTGTAGCTCAATACGGGACAGAAAGGAGTTTTTTTATGTCTGAAAACCAAAACGTAATGGAAATCAATCCGTCCAAACGGGAAGAAAGAAGCCGATATATCAAGCTGCTCACCCTTTGCGGAATCTTCATCGCGGTAGAGCTCGTAACGGAATATATGCTTTCGTTTACGCTTGATAACCGGTACCGTCTTTCCGCGACTTCCGTGATCCGTGCGATTGCCGGTTTCTCCGTGGGCTGGCTCGGAGGGGTTGTTTCGACACTCTGTGACATCCTCGGAGGGTTTCTCTTTTACGGCGGCAGCATGATTCCGACGCTGACGATTGTCCGCGGTCTTCAGGGACTTACCCATGGTTTGCTCTTGCATAAAAAGATGAATTATGTAAGAATCATTATAGCGGCCGTTATCAGTACTTTTTTACTTAATGGTCTCGGCCTCGTTGCCCGTTATTCTTATAACGGCACGCCGCTGAACTGGGCCATTGCAACCCCTTCTTTGATTGCTTATGCAATCATGACCGGCTGTGAAATAGTTATTGTTTCCGCATTTTACCATACCCTGGTTCCGCAGATTAAAAAAATCATGTACAATTCCGGTGTATGGAAGGTTACAGCAGAAAAGACTGCTTCGGAGGAGTCTAATGACGCTTGAACAGGCCTATGCCTTTGTGAAAAATGAAAAGACGTCCGTGTCGAAACCCGGTTTAAGCCGCATCCGTAAACTGATGCGGCTTTTAGGCAATCCGGAAAAGGATATGAAGATCATCCATGTTGTCGGAACGAACGGCAAAGGGTCTACCACCGCCATGCTCAGCTCGGTTTTGAAAGCAGGAGGGTATCAGACCGGCACGATGTCGTCTCCGTATCTGTTCGGATTGAAGGATTATTACCGCGTTATGGGCGAACCGGTCAGCGATGAAGATTACTGCGAGGCGGCCGAAACACTTTCGGTTGTCTGCGGAGGCTTGTCCGATGAAGATTATCCTTCGGAATTTGAATTGTCGGTAGCGCTCGGCATTCTTATCTTTGCCGCAAAAAGCTGTGAATATGTCGTTCTGGAAGCCGGTATGGGCGGCGCGAAGGACGCAACCAACCTGGAAGCACCGGCATTTCTCACGGTAATCACCCATGTCGCGATGGATCATGAGAAGTACCTCGGCAATACGCTCGGGGATATCATCCGTGAAAAATGCGGCATCGTTAAGCCGGGAGAGACGATTGTCCTTTCCGCGAATGAAAAGGAAGTCCGCAGATACTGCGAACAGTATGCCTTTGATAACGGATGTCCTTTTTTATATGCCAATGACCGGCAGATCAACGTTTCCCAAAAAAAGGTCGGAGCCAGACTCCGAATGGCGGGAGCATTCCAGAAGGATAATGCGAAAACCGTATGCGCTGCCGTCTATGCACTCCGCTTAAAAGATGTGTTTTTGACGGATGAGGCGATAAAAACGGGCCTTGAAGACGCAAAAATGCCGTTTCGGTTTGACATTCGAAAGAATAAGCCGTATTTTATTCTTGACGGGGGACATAATCCGGATTGTACGCAGGCCTTGTGTCAATCCCTTTCCCTGCTTCCGGATGCAGAGAAGTTTTTAGTGGTTACCGGCGTGATGGCGGATAAGGATTATGCCGCAATGTATCCGCAGCTGTTGCCGTTTGCGTCAAAGTTTCTGACGGTTACACCCGATAACCCGAGATCCCTTCCCGCAAAGGACCTGAAAAAGTATTTAAAAAGCATCGGAGCGGAAGCGGAAGCCATGCGCTCCCTGAAGGAAGCTGCCGAACAGGCGGCGGATGCTTACCGCAAAGGAACCAATGTGCTCTGCACCGGCACCCTTTACATGATGGCCGAACTGGAGCAGGCGTTCCGTGATATCGGATTGTATATTTAAGAGGTTGATTTTACCGTGAATTACGAAGATATTCTGACGAAACTGACTTCAAAAAGTTTCTTTTCCCAGTTTGCCGGTTTATACCGCATGAAAAAAACAATGGAGCATTTTGGTAACCCGGAAGAAAGACTCCGGGTTATTCACGTTGCAGGGACGAACGGCAAAGGTTCGGTTTCCGCAATGCTGCATGCCGTTTTAAAAGAAGCCGGATACCGTGTGGGCCTGTTTACTTCTCCTTTTATACATGATTTCCGGGAACGGATTCAGATTAACGGGGAGATGATTTCAAAGGAAGCGCTGACCGAAATTGCCGCAGAGGTAATGAACTATACGGATACGCTTTCCGATGCGCCGAACCAGTTTGAACTTCTTACAATCATTGCGCTTTTGTATTTCGAGCGCGAAAAATGCGACATTGTCGTTCTGGAAACCGGTCTTGGCGGCACTTATGATCCGACCAATATCGTTCCGGCTCCGTTATGCAGCGTAATCATGAATATCGGTCTTGATCATTGTGCGATCCTCGGCAATACGATTGCGGAAATTGCCGCAGCCAAGGCCGGCATTATCAAGAAAGATTGTGACGTTGTATTGTATCCTTCCTGCGCGGAAGCCGTAGAAGTACTTGAGAAGACCGCGGAAAGCAAAAATGCCCCGGTGCATACGATTGACCTTGCGCTTATAAAGCCGCTTCCGAAGATTGACGGATTTGAGCATTTCCGCTACCGTGATTACGATATTGAGTTAAAGCTTTTGGGCAGACACCAGCAGAAGAACTGCGCGGTTGCGATTGAAACGATCATGGTCCTCAATAAGATGGACTTTTATATCAGCGACATTGATATTATCCGCGGTATGGCCAATGTGGAATGGCCTGCCCGGATGGAACTGATGCATATGCGCCCGACCGTTTACCTGGACGGAGGCCACAATCCGCAGTGTATTTCCGCAGCGGAAGAGTTCTTCTCGAACTCGGCATTTGTCGGAAGAAAGATTCACGTTCTTACCGGGATTCTTGCCGATAAGGATTACCGCAGCATGCTTACGATCATGGATGAATTTGCGGACGATATTACCTTCTTCCGTTTTGACCATCCACGCTCAATCCCCGAAGAAACCCTTGCGGAGCTTTGTGAGGAATTTGATCTGAAACGAACGGACAGTCCGGAGGAATGGATTGCAAAATACCTGAAGAAGGGCAGCGACAAGGATGTCATTCTGTGCATCGGATCCTTGTATATGACCGACCGGATCCGCACATTTTTCGGTAAGAACAAAAAAGAAGAGGATTAAACCATGGCAAAATCCGGAAAAAACAGCAATTTGAAGTGGATTCTGATCGGAATCGCGATTGCTCTTTTGGTTCTGCTTGTTCCGGTCCCTTCTTACTATAAGGACGGCGGCACGAAACAATACAATGCGATTCTTTATTCCGTCACGAAATACCATGCCTACCTGGATGGCGAGACGATCGACGGAAAAGTCGTTGAAAAAGGGTTCCATGTCGGCACCGAAATCAGAATTTTAGGCATTACGGTTTACGACAATACGCATGACCATATTACGGAATATTCCGATACGATATCTCCGGAACCGACCGGGGATCCGAATGTTACGGTTACCCCCGATCCCTCCGGTTCGCCTGATGTTACTCCGACAGACGAACCTTCGGTTACCCCGAAGCCGCAACCGACTTTGGTCGTTGAACAAAAGCCGATTGATCCCGACTGGAAGAGCGAAGAAGGAACGCCCTTTGCCAATCACGGCAAATTAAGCGTTCAAGGCACGAAAATCCTTGATGCGAACGGAAAGGAATACCAGTTAAAGGGCGTCAGCACCCATGGCTTGCAGTGGTTTCCGGAATACGTAAATCGCGATACGTTCAAAACGATCCGGGATGAATGGGGCGCCAACGTCATAAGGCTTGCGATGTATACCGACGAGAACGGATACTGCGTCGGCGGCGCGTCGGTTAAGGAAAATCTTAAAAAGACGGTTCGTAACGGTGTACAGTATGCAACCGAACTCGGTATGTATGTGATCATCGACTGGCACATCCTGCATGACCTGACACCGATGAAATTTGCCGATGAAGCCGAGGCGTTCTTTCAGGAGATGTCCGCGGAATTCGGCTCCTATGATAATGTCATTTATGAAATCTGCAACGAGCCTAACGGCGGTACGGAGTGGAGCGAGATAAAACGTTACGCCGAACGGATTATTCCGGTGATCAGGACCAATGCAAAGGATGCGATCATCATTATCGGCACGCCGACCTGGAGCCAGGATGTCGACAAAGCAGCTCTGGACCCCGTGAAGGGCACGAATCTGATGTATGCGCTTCATTTCTATGCGGGAACGCATAAGGATAATCTGCGTGCAAAAATGGTTTCCGCGATCAAGGCCGGATTGCCTGTATTTGTCAGCGAATACGGTATTACGGACGCTTCCGGAAACGGGCGCTGCGATATCGAAGAAGCTAACAAATGGGTTGCTGTCATGGACCAATACAAGGTTTCCTACATTTGCTGGAACCTTGCCAATAAAAACGAAAGCTCGTCGCTTATTAAAAACGGTGTGAAAAAGCTGAGCGGATTTACCGAGGACGACCTTTCGGTTGAAGGGAACTGGCTCGTGCGGATTCTGCACGGCAAGACGGAATTCAGCGAAGAAGAACTTGAGAAGATTCTTGAGCAGGCAGAGACCAGCTACAGCGGAGGCGAAGGAACGCCGAAAGCCGTATCCTTCCGAAAGACGATCGGAAGCCTGACGGTTTCCCTCGTTTCGGTCAATACCTGGATGGAAGGCGGCAAATATTGCTACCAGTGCGATTTTACCGTCAAGAATAACGGCGGAAGCCCGGTGAACGGATGGAATGCCGTGATCAAGTGCGGCACATCGGTCAGCCCGAAAAACTTCTGGTGCTGCAAGGCAACCGGAAGCGGAAAGGAGATCAAACTGACCGCCGAGAATTACAATAAAACGATTGCCGCTAAGGGATCCCTTGACGGTGTCGGAATCATTATCGCATCGGATGGTCCGTTAACGATCACGGACATTACCATTTCCTAAAAACAGCGGAGTTTTTCCTTACGGAAAGGCTCCGTTTTTTATTGTTTTCGGGGAGTTGTTAAGAATCATTCGCATTTGCCGCGGGGATGGACGGAAAATGTGAGAAATTTATGTGAAATCGTGCTTGAAATGCGTATTTTTTTTCGTTTCCGTATGGAATTTTATGAGGAGATATGTTATAATGCAAAAGAATGTGGACTATTGTGCACATAAAAAAAATAACCATGCGGGGTCTTTTTCTCCGTGACTTCTGACAAGCCTGTCCGCGTGACCGGTTTATCAGTTGTTACGGGGACTCCGTGAAAAGAAAGGAGTACTGTATGTACAAAAGTTTCAGTATGGAACTGGCCGGCCGCACTCTGACCGTTGATATCGACAGAGTTGCCAAGCAGGCCAACGGTGCAGCACTGATGCACTACGGCGATACGATGGTTCTTTCAACCGCTACCGCAAGTGAAAAGCCGAGAGACGGCATTGATTTCTTCCCCTTAAGCGTTGAATATGAGGAGAAGATGTACGCAGTCGGAAAGATTCCGGGCGGATTCAACAAGAGAGAGGGTAAGGCAAGCGAGAATGCAATCCTTACTTCCCGTGTTATCGACCGTCCGATGCGTCCTTTGTTCCCGAAGGACTACCGCAATGACGTAACGATCAACAACCTCGTATTGAGCGTTGATCCGGAGTGCACGCCTGAGCTTACCGCCATGATCGGTTCCGCAATTGCCGTTGCCATTTCCGATATCCCGTTTGACGGTCCCTGCGCTACGACGCAGGTCGGCATGATCGACGGACAGTTCATTTTGAACCCCACCCAGGAGCAGACCCAGAAGGGTGACCTCAAGCTGACCGTTGCTTCTACAAGAGATAAGGTTATCATGATCGAGGCAGGCGCTAACGAGCTTCCCGAGGCTACGATGATCGAGGCAATTTATCTTGCCGATGCAACCAACAAGAAGATCATCGAGTTCATTGATAAGATCGTTGCGGAGTGCGGAAAGCCGAAGCACGATTATACGAGCTGCGCGATTCCCGAAGAGCTGTTCGCAGCCATTAAGGAAATCGTTCCTCCGGCCGATATGGAAGTTCTGATGTTCTCCCCTGAAAAGCAGGAGAGAGAAGAGCGTATCCGTAACATGAAGGATACTCTTGCCGAGCGTTTTGCAGACAATGCCGAGTGGCTTCCTTTGATCGACGAGGCAGTTTACCAGTATGAAAAGAAGACCGTTCGTAAGATGATCCTTAAGGATCACAAGCGTCCTGACGGCCGTGCAATCACCGAGATCCGTCCTCTGGCTGCTGAGGTTGACCTGATTCCGAGAGTTCACGGTTCTTCGATGTTTACCCGTGGACAGACGCAGATTTGCGATATCGTTACCCTTGCCCCGCTTTCCGAAGCGCAGAAGGTTGACGGTCTTGATGACAATGTAGTCAGCAAGCGTTACCTGCATCAGTATAATTTCCCGGCTTACTCCGTTGGTGAGACGAAGGTTTCCAGAGGCCCCGGACGTCGTGAAATCGGCCATGGCGCACTTGCTGAGAGAGCATTGCTTCCGGTTCTTCCTTCCGAGGAGGAGTTCCCTTACGCAATCCGTGCCGTATCCGAGACATTCGAGTCTAACGGTTCGACTTCCATGGCTTCGACCTGTGCAAGCTGTATGTCCCTGATGGCTGCAGGTGTTCCGATCAAGCGTATGGTTGCCGGTATCAGCTGCGGACTTGTTACCGGTGAGACCGATGACGATTTCGTTCTTCTTACCGATATTCAGGGCCTTGAGGACTTCTTCGGCGATATGGACTTCAAGGTAACCGGAACGACCGAAGGCATTACCGCAATCCAGATGGATATTAAGATCCACGGACTTACCCGTCAGATCGTTGAAGGCGCTATCGCAAGATGCCGTGAGGCAAGACTTTTCATCATGGACAACTGCATGAAGCCCGCAATTGCCGAGCCTCGTAAGGAAGTCAGCAAGTATGCACCGAAGATTATCCAGATGTCTATCGACCCGCAGAAGATCGGTGATGTTGTCGGCCAGAGAGGTAAGACCATTAACGCAATTATCGACGCTACCGGCGTTAAGATTGATATTACCGATGACGGAAACGTTTCCATTTGCGGAACCGATCCGGATGCAATGGCTAAGGCACGCAAGATGATCGAGACGATCGTTACCGAGTTCGAGGAAGGCATGATCCTTGAAGGCAAGGTTGTCAGCATTAAGGACTTCGGCGCATTCCTTGAGTTTGCACCCGGTAAGGAAGGTATGATTCATATCTCCAAGATTGCCAAGGAACGTATCAATCACGTTGAGGATGTTCTTACCCTCGGCGATGTTGTTAAGGTTGTATGTCTCGGCAAGGATAAGATGGGCCGCTTCAGCTTCTCCATGAAGGATCTGAAGGAAAACTAATCTGATTTCAGAAACAGAGGTGCCATAGAACGGTAAAAACCCATTTTATGGCACCTTTTCAAAAAAGAAAAGGTATTTCAACTGTTACCGACAGGGGGTGGAACTGCTTGAAACAGTATATGACATTTCATGAAAATCCCGAAATCCTTCATGTGAACACCGAGGAATCCAGGAATTATTACATTCCGTTTGCTCCCGGTGAGGATGCATTTGACGGACGCAGATCGTCCGGAAGATTCACCGACTTGAACGGAGAGTGGGATTTTACTTTTTATCCGAGTTTTTACGACATGCCGGCCGGCTTCTTAAAAGAACAGCCGAAAGGAACCATTCCCGTTCCTTCCTGCATTCAGTATCACGGTTATGACCAGGCGCAGTACACAAATGTCGCTTATCCGTTCCCGTATGATCCGCCGTATGTGCCGCTTGACAATCCGGTATCCGTATACCGGACGAAGTTCAGCTGCGAAAATGACGGAATGGAGCGGTACCTTGTATTTGAAGGCGTTGACAGCTGTTTTTATCTTTTCGTGAACGGACAGATCTTCGGATACAGCCAGGTCAGCCACGCCATGCACGAATTCCGCATTACGGAAGCCTTAAAGGAAGGCGAGAACGAAATTGCCGTAGCGGTATTAAAGTGGTGTGACGGTTCCTACCTGGAGGATCAGGACAAAATCCGCTTAAGCGGAATCTTCCGTGACGTATATCTGTTAAAGAGACCGAAAGAGCATATCGTCCGTTATTCCTATACCGCTTCCTTCAGCGAATCCTTCGATTCTGCAACCGTTCACCTGAAAGCGGAAGGAATCGCTGCTTCATTTGTCTTAAAGGATGCCGAAGGCAATCTTATCTTTGAAGGTAAGACCGATGAAGACGGCTTCTATGACGGCAAGATTGAAAAGCCCGTCCTTTGGAACAGTGAGAACCCTTATCTGTATGATCTGTTGATCACAGCCGGCGATGAGATTATCGGTGAGAAGGTCGGACTTCGCGAAGTCCGCATTGAAGACGGTATCTTTAAGATCAACGGCACCGCGGTGAAACTTCGCGGCATCAACCGTCATGACAGTTATTACAAGACCGGATATACCTGCGATGAAAAGCAGATGCGGGAAGACCTGTATCTGATGAAACGCTGCAATATCAATACGATCCGCACGTCCCATTATCCGAACCAGCCGCTGTTTTATAAGCTTTGCGACGAAATCGGCATGTTTGTGATTGATGAGGCGGACTTTGAATCCCATGGTTGTGTCAGTGCTGCAAACGGCTACGAATGGAAGGCCGGATATGATAAGATCGCCTTGACCGCATCCGATGAGATGTTTGCAAAAGCCATTACGGACCGCGCCATGAAGCTTGTTACCAGAGACATTAACCGTCCCTGCGTAATCATGTGGTCCATGGGCAACGAAGGCGGTTACAGCAAATACGTCGAAGATGCCGTTAAGATGGTTAAGGCTACCGATATCACAAGATCGGTGCATTATGAGAGCAGCATACATATCATAGACGGCACGACGACCGACGAGATTGATGTGGAATCCCGTATGTATGCCCCGCTTCCTGATATCATCAAATATCTGGACGATGACAAGAACAAGAAACCGTATTTCCTTTGCGAATATTCGCATTCCATGGGAAACAGCAACGGCGACCTGAAAGCCTACTGGGATCTGATCTACAACAATCAGCGTCTGATGGGCGGTTGCGTCTGGGAATGGTGCGATCATTCCTTCTCCCTCGGAACAACGTCGAACGGCAGCGAGAAATTCGGTTACGGCGGAGATTTCGGAGACGAAGACCAGAACGACGGCAATTTCTGCTGCGACGGTATCGTTTATCCCGACCGCAGACCGCATACCGGATTTTATGAATTAAAACAGGTTTATCGTCCGCTTGAGGTTAAGGTTTCCGAGAACGAGCCCAATGTATACCTGTTAACGAATCGCCTTAACTTTACGAATTTTGAGGATCTGTTTACGCTTTCCATGGAAATGCGTGACAGCGGCCGGTTTGTATACGAAACACCGATTACCCTTTCGCTTATGCCCGGTCAGACGGCGCCGCTTAAGGCTCCCGACATGGAACAGAATCACGGCGAGGATGTCCGCATCCGGTTTATCATCCGTTACAAACATGATATGCCGTATTGCGAAGCCGGAACGGAAGCAGGCTTTGAGCAGTTAGTGCTTCGAAGTGTCGACCACCGGTTTAATCCCGTTAAGGTTTCCGGACGTCTGTTCTTACAGGCGAAAGAGGACGAAGACAATTATTATATCCGCACGAAGGAAGCCGAATATACGGTCAGCAAGAAGAACGCCTCCATTATTTCCCTGAAGGTGGACGGTGAAGAGCAGTTTACCGATCCTGTTTCCTTTAACCTGTACCGTGCTCCGATTGACAACGACGTTCGTATCCGCAAGGCATGGGAAGGACTGAAGCTCAATCAGCTTAAGCCCCGCGTATATTCGATGAAGATCATTGAGGCCGTGGATATCGTTACGATCAAGACCGAACTTTCCCTCGGGGCCAAAGGACTGTTCCCGATGGCAAAGGTGAATCTCGAGTATGTATTCCATCCGGCAGGAGAAGTACATATCCGTGCCGGCGTAACTGTTCATGAGCAGGTTCCTTACCTGCCTCGTTTCGGAATGCGGTTCTTCTTAAAGGACGATTTTGAAGATTTCAGTTATTACGGCTTCGGTCCCTTTGAAAGTTATGTGGACAAATGCCTTGCTTCGTATGTGGATCTGCATCATACGACGGTTACGAACAACTATGAGGATTATATCCGGCCGCAGGAGAATTCTTCCCATTGCGGATGCCGGTATGCAACGGTTTCCAATAACCGCTGCGTGATCCGTCTGGATTCCGAAACCGAATTTTCGGTCAATGCTTCGCATTATTCACAGGAACAGCTTGTCGCTAAGAAGCATAACTGGGAACTGATTCCCGAAGACCGTACGATTCTTTGCTGTGATTACCGGATGAGCGGAGTCGGTTCTGCCAGTTGCGGACCTGACCTGGACGAGATTTTCTGCCTTAGCGAGAAGGAGTTCAGTTTCCGTTTCTGGCTGAGTGCGAAGAAACTGTCAACGAGATAAAAAGGAGTGCCATGCCCGGAGCTTACCGGGCATGAGGGATGGAATAAGAACAAAATGAGCCGTTTATTTTACAGACAAAGTGCAGGAAACGACTGGAATAAGGCATTGCCTGTCGGCAACGGCCGTCTCGGAGGAATGGTATTCGGCGGAACGGACTATGAGAAGATTCAGCTGAATGAAGATTCTCTCTGGTACGGCGGTCCGATGTACCGCGTAAACCAGGATGCAAGAAATAATCTTGACCGTGTTCGGACGTTGATCTTAGATGGCCGCATCCGTGAAGCCGAAGAACTTTTGCTTCACAGTTTTACAGGCGTTCCGCAGAGTGAACGAACCTATTCGACGCTCGGGGAACTGCATATTCAGTATAAGACCGAAGCCGGTGATTGGACCGGTTATGAGCGGGAACTGGATCTTGAAAATGCCGTAGCAAGAGTGAAAAAGACGAAGAACGGAGTTACCTACCGCGAAGAAATCTTCGTCAGTGCACCCGACGACGTAATGGTTGTCATGCTTTCTACGGACGAAGAGGAACCGTTCGACGTGGATGTCACATTTGGCCGCAGAACCTTTTATGACGGCGCTTATCATGACCGTGATACGGTTTATACGCTTGGATCGATGGCAGGAGAGGATTACCGGTTTGCAGCGGGGCTTACTTCGTTTCATATGGGTGGGACCGTGGACTGCGTCGGGGAATATCTGATCTGCAGGCAGGTTTGCAAAGTTTGTCTGTTGTTTACCGCTTTTACAACCTTCCGTGCGCAGGATCCGCAGGCAGAGGTTAAGAAAGTATTGAATGCCGCAAGGAATAAGGCTTACCGGGATCTGCTCGGAAGTCATATTGCGGATTACCGTTCCGTTTTCACCCGTACGAAACTGAAGCTTTCCTGCGATGCGGAAATGGAACAGGTTCCGACCGACGAACGGTTAAAGCTGCTGCATAAGGACGCGCCCGATAACGGCTTGATTCTTACATATTTTGATTACGGACGGTATCTTCTGATTTCGTCCTCCCGCAAAGGTTCGCTTCCCGCCAACCTGCAGGGCATCTGGAATCCGCATATGGATCCGCCGTGGGGAAGCAAATTTACGATCAATATCAATACCGAAATGAATTACTGGCCGGCCGAAATGCTCGGCATGGGCGAGTGTCATTTGCCGTTATTCGATCTGATGAAACGGATGTGCGTAAACGGCCAGAGAACGGCAAGAGATATGTATAACTGCCGCGGTACGGTTGCGCATCATAATACCGACATGTGGGGCGATACGGCACCGCAGGATGCCTGGATTCCGGCCACGTACTGGGTAATGGGCATGGCATGGCTTTGCACCCATATCTGGAAGCATTACGAGTATACGTTAGACGAGGATTTCCTGGAGGAAATGTATCCCGTTATGCGGGAATCGGTATTGTTCTTCCATGATTATCTTTTTGAAAAGGACGGGCAGTTAATTTTGTGTCCTTCCCTTTCCCCGGAGAACAGTTACCGGCTTCCAAGCGGCGAGGAAGGTCATCTGTGCTTCAATTCCGCAATGGATATGCAGATCTTAAGAGATCTGTTTACGGATTATCTGAAGGCCTCGGAAATTCTCTCCGAAGAAGACGACGAGTTTCTTAAAAAGACCGAGGAACTGCTTGCTAAGATCCCTCCGATCCGTGTCGGTAAATACGGACAGGTGATGGAATGGCCCGAGGATTATGAAGAACTTGAGCCCGGACACCGTCACATTTCCCAGTTGTATGCGTTATTTCCGTCCGATCAGATTCGTGCGGACGACCCGGACAAAACCCTGTTCGATGCAGCCCGCGCAACATTGGAGCGCAGACTTCACTATGGCGGAGGGCATACCGGCTGGAGCCGTGCCTGGATTATGAATCTGTATGCAAGATTACGTGATCCTGCACATTTTGAGGAGCATTTGTACGCGCTTTTAAAGCGGAGCACGTTAGATAATCTGTTAGATAATCATCCGCCTTTCCAGATTGACGGTAACTTCGGCGCGATTTCCGCGATCGGAGAAGCGTTTTTCTATGATTCCTGCGGAAAAGTTGTTTTGCTTCCGGCACTTCCCGAATCCTTCGGCGAAGGTGCCATTACCGGACTTCGGGCCAAGGGCGGAGCGGAATATGACCTGCATTTCAAAAACGGTAAGCTGATCATGTTCGCCGTACGGGCGGATCTGGCCGATTACCATGCCGTCGTGAATTACAAGGCGAAAGAATTCATCCTTGATATGAAACGCGGCGAGGAAGCAGGATTTGAGATTTATGAAGATTAACCCGGAAAGGCGCTTTTCATGCTGAATTCCGGTGGAATGGATGCATTTAGAAGACGATGAATCTTTTCGAGTTTTTAAAAATCGTTATCCTCGGTATCACGGAAGGCATCACGGAGTTTCTTCCGATCAGCAGTACCGGACATTTGCTCATCTTTGAGCAGATCCTTCGTCCGGAATGCCTGCAGGATGAACACTTTGCCGAGATGTTTACGGTCGTAATCCAGATGGGCGCCGTTTTAGCGGTTCTTCTCATCTATTTCCGAAGGCTCTGGCCGCTTGGGTTTACCCCGGACCGGAAAATCTGCATCAAAGGCCCGAAATTGTATCTGTGGCTTAAGATTGCGGTCGCCTGTGTGCCGGTCATGACGTTCGGAATTCTGTTTGATCCGCTGGTGGATTCGCTGTTTCACGGACGGGCCAGTATGATAGCCGTAATGATCACGCTGATCTTTTACGGAATCGTATTTCTCGTTATTGAACATTACCAGAAGGATTCCGTCCCGAATTATACGACGCTCGGGCAGATTCCGATGAAAATGGCTTTGTATATCGGCTGTTTCCAGATACTTGCAATGATCCCCGGCACAAGCCGTTCCGGTATTACCATTATCGGTGCGATGCTTTTAGGGGCAAGCAGGGGAGTGGCAACGGAATTCACGTTTTTCCTCGAAATCCCTACCATTTTCGGCGCCAGCCTTTTAAAGCTGGTAAAGTTCCGGTTCGATTTCGACGGTATGCAGTATGCCATCCTTCTTGCAGGCATGATCGTGGCTTTCCTGGTAGCCTATGTTACGGTCAGCTGGATGATCGAATATATTAAGAAACATGATTTTAAGGCTTTCGGCCGTTACCGTATCGGCCTCGGACTTTTAATTTTATTCTTCCTGATCATTTTTCAATGAAATGAGGTGAATTGTATTGGCGAATACGAAAAAGGATACTTCCAAGAAAACTGCTTCCCAGAAGAAATATCCGAATTCCAAATTTAACAATAAGGCCATTGAGAGCGCTGAGAAAAATGCGGTCAATGTCAACGTTGCCTTAGACCGGAAGAACGGATCCAATGCTACAGAAGAATATCTGGAAGAGATGCGTAAGAAGAAAGAAATCATGGATGATATTATTATCATCATTACGATTGCAATCGCAGTGCTTCTGTATCTGAGCCTGTTTAACCTTTGCGGACCCTTCGGAAAGTTCTTAAACAGCGTGATGATGGGATTTCTCGGTAAGATTATGGCATTTATCTTCCCGGCCGCGCTTGTTTTCTTCGTCTTTTTCACCCGTTCCAACAAGGGAAATCCTGTTGCAACAAGGAAAATGATCTATTTCTGGACGATGATTGCCCTAATCTGCGGACTGATCAACCTCTGCGGCAATTATGCCGACAAATTCCAGTTCGCGGCTTCCTTTACCGCGAAGCAGGGCGGCGGCCTGATCGGCGAACTGATATCCTGTCCGCTGTATTTCTTCCTGAAAAATGTAGGCGCGATCGTCGTTTTGTCCGCGCTTATCATCGTGTGTTTGATGTTAATTTCCGGTAAGGCCGTAATTCACCTGATTCGTAAGAAACGTGCCGAGCGGAAAGCCTTGATGAAGGAAATCGCTGAGCAGGAGAGGGAAGAAGAGGAACGTCGCAAAGAGGCGATGAAGCGGATTCCCGCAGAAACGAGTTATCAGGAATATAAACAGTACACTCTGGATGAGATCCAGGAGAACAACCGTAAGAAGCGTCTTGTATTCGTTGATGTTGACCAGAACCAGCAGCAAGGCTCCGGCATCGATATTTACGAGCCTCCGAAAACGAAAAAACGCCTTACGATCATTGACCGTTTGAAGGGTTACGGAAAGTCCGAGCCTTCCGCGCCGAAGAGTCATAAGAAGAACGCGCCCCAGCAGGTTGATATCGCGCATTACCAGCCGATTATCAACGCAACGGCTCCGGTTCCCGCTTATCAGTCCGAAATGGACCGTAAATTCGGCGCGCAGACGACTACCGTAAAGCCAAAGGAACAGGAAGAGGTTCTGAATTCGAATTTTTCCTATGACGATGACGGTTCCGCCATTCCGAAGATTTACAATACGACACCCAATGCAAATCCGCAGTTTGATTTTGCAGAGCCCGAACCCGTTAAGCCTTATGTTCCGCCGGTTGACGATGACACGTTCCCGCCGAAGCCGGATGCAGTAAAACCCGAGACGGTGAAACCGGTCAACGGATTCGCCGAAGAAAGCGTTAATAAAGAAAAGGATTCCGAGAGCGCACCTGCAGTGAAGAAACCCGCCAAGGCGGATCTGAGCGAAGAAGACGCCGATATTAAAACGGATGATGCCGCAACGGAGAAACCTTACATTTTCCCGAGAATTGAGCTTTTGAAGCGTCCGGAAAGTAATCAGGCTTCCATGTCCGGGCGAGAGCTGAATGAGACTGCTGCGAAACTTGAGCGCACGCTTCATAGTTTTGGTGTTAACGTTACCGTTACGAATTATACGAGCGGTCCGAATGTTACCAGATACGAGCTGCAGCCCGAAATCGGTACGAAGGTCAGCCGGATCACGGCTTTGGCTGACGATATCAAACTGAATCTGGCCGCTGCCGACATCCGTATCGAAGCGCCGATTCCCGGAAAGAGCGCCGTCGGTATCGAAGTACCGAACACGAAGGGATCCACCGTTTATATCCGTTCGCTTTTAGAGTCCGAAGCGTTCAAAAACAGCAAAGGAAAGATTGCATTTGCCGTCGGAAAGGATATTGCCGGCGACGCAATCGTTACCGATATTGCGAAGATGCCGCATGTGTTGATCGCGGGTGCGACCGGTTCCGGTAAATCCGTCTGCATCAATACGATCATCATGAGCATTTTGTATAAATATGCTCCGAAGGACGTCCGCCTGATCATGATTGACCCGAAGGTGGTGGAATTAAGCGTTTATAACGGCATCCCGCACCTGCTGACGCCGGTTGTAACCGATCCGAAGAAGGCTTACGGCGCTCTGAACTGGGGCGTCAAGGAAATGATGGACCGCTATAAGAGTTTTGCGGAACTCGAGGTTCGTGATATCGAAGCATATAACGAGAAGGTTCGCGTAAGCCGTACACCGATTCTTGACAACGAAGGAAACCGCCGGAAAGAATTCCCCCAGATATTGATCATCGTTGACGAGATGGCCGATCTGATGATGGTTTCTCCGGGCGAAGTGGAAGAGGCAATCTGCCGTCTGGCTCAGCTTGCAAGAGCAGCCGGTATCCATCTGGTTCTTGCAACACAGCGTCCTACCGTTAACGTCATTACCGGACTGATCAAGGCAAATGTACCGTCCCGTATCGCATTTGCCGTAGCAAGCGCTACCGACTCCCGTACGATTCTCGATCAGGTCGGAGCCGACAAACTTCTCGGAAAAGGCGACATGCTGTTCTTCCCGAGCGGCATTCCGAAGCCGATCCGTGTACAGGGCGCATTTGTCTCGGACGATGAAGTAAAGGCCGTTGTGAACGAGATTAAGACGAAGAACAGCGGAACTCAGACCTACAGCGAACACATTTCCGAACAGATTGAAAAAGCTTCGACGGAAACCGGCAAGAAAGGCGGTTCTTCCCTTGCCGATAATTCGTCCCAGGAGTCCGATCATGACGAATATTTTGCCGAGGCCGGACGGTTTATTATCGAAAAGGATAAGGCAAGTATCGGACTGTTGCAGCGTATGTATAAGATCGGTTTCAACCGTGCCGCAAGAATCATGGACCAGCTCGCCGAAGCAGGTGTTGTAGGACCTGAGGAAGGTACGAAGCCGAGAACGATCCTGATGAGTAAGGAACAGTTTGAGAATTATCTGGAGCAGAACGGCGGCTGATCGCTGTCGGGAAAGGAGTCCGTTATGGGAGTGATTCGGGTACTTGATCCGGATACCATTAACCGTATCGCCGCCGGCGAAGTAATTGAACGACCGGCATCCATTGTAAAAGAACTGATCGAAAACTCCCTGGATTCCGGCGCGAAAAATATAACCGTAGACGTTCAAAACGGTGGTATTTCCTTTATCCGGGTAACCGATAACGGCTCCGGTTTTATGAAGGACGATATTCCGACGGCTTTTTTACGGCATGCGACAAGCAAGATCCGGGAAGAAGCCGATCTGCGACGCATCCGCAGCCTCGGATTTCGCGGTGAAGCTCTTTCAAGTATTGCCAGTGTCGCTAAGGTGGAGCTTCTTACGAAACGGGAAGAGGATTTCCTCGGAAGCCGTTATGTCATTAACGGCGGCGTGGAAACGGTATTCGAGGATATCGGATGCCCGAACGGAACGACGTTTATGATCCGTGACCTGTTTTACAACGTTCCCGCAAGAAGAAAGTTTTTAAAATCGGCCGTAACGGAGGCAGGCTATATCAATGAGCTGGTAAACCGCTTCGCCGTATCGGCCTGTGACGTGTCATTTTCCTTAATGTCACAGGGAAGAACGATTCTTCACACTTCCGGCAACGGAAACCGCAAAGATGCCGTATATTCCGTTTACGGACGCGAGATTGCAGAACATCTGATTCCGATTGATTATCACGGTGAATTGCTTAGCGTAAAAGGATTTATCGGCCACTCGATGATATCAAGAGGAAACCGTAACCTTGAGATGTTCTTCGTAAACGGCAGAGGCGTAAGAAGCAATCTGTTATATAAAGCGGTGGAAGATGCTTACAGCACTTATCTGATGCAGCATAAGTATCCGTTCACGCTTTTGATGATTGATATTGATCCCGACCTGATTGACGTAAACATCCATCCAACCAAGCAGGATGTGCGGTTCAGTTCCCAGGAAGAGGTTTGCAGCGAACTGACAGGAGCTGTGCGGGAAACGTTACATGATTCGGTTTTGATTCCTTCGATGGAACAGGAAAAGGAGGAACGTCCGAAATATTTAGAGCGCGTTCCCGAAAGTTTTGAAACCAACCGTTTGCAGGCACGCGTATCTGAAAATGCAGGGGAATCATTGTACCATAGCCCGGTTCCCGTAAATAACGGTAGCCCTGTCTTTGAGACTACGGTTTCCGGTCCGTCTGATGAAGGCGCAGTATTTCCGAAGGAAGCCCCCGGTCATCAGCTTTCGTTTATAGAAGAGGCTCATATACCGGAGGAAAATCCGAAAGAATCCGCACCGCAGGAAGTGGAAGGGGATTTTGTCAAACTTCGTTCGGATATTCAATTCCGCATTGTCGGGCAGGTATTTAAGACCTATTGGATCATCGAAACGGGTGACCGGATGTATCTGATCGATCAGCATGCCGCCCACGAAAAGATCAATTACGAGCGTTTTGTAAAAGCAATGAATACCGGTGAAGTGTATTCCCAGAATCTGCTTCCGCCGATTGTAATATCCCTTACAATCCGTGAGGAAGAAGCTCTTTTGAAATATAAACAGGAGCTCGAGGCAATCGGCTTCGTCATTGAGCATTTCGGAGGCAGGGATTATCAGATCTGCGCGGTTCCGACCGTTTTATACCGGATGGATGCGCGGGATTATTTTTTGAGTACTCTTGATGATCTGGCCGAAGGCAATGCGACGGTACGGCCGGAACGTGTTTACGAGACGCTTGCATCGATGTCCTGTAAGGCGGCGATCAAAGGAAACCAATGGATTTCCGAGACGGAAGCGAAACATCTTTTTGCCGAACTGCTTTCCTTAGATAATCCGTTCCATTGTCCGCATGGTCGTCCGACCATAATTACAATGACAAAACAGGAAATGGAAAAGAAGTTCAAACGAATCCTGTGAGGTGGGAATGAAGAATCCTCTTGTGATCCTGTCCGGGCCGACGGCCGCGGGCAAAACAAAACTTTCCTTAGCACTTGCGAAGAAAATCGGCGGTGAGATTATCAGTGCCGATTCGATGCAGGTATACCGTTATATGGACATCGGAACGGCTAAGATAAAGTTCGAGGAAACCGAAGGTGTACGACATCATTTGATCGACTGTCTGAATCCGGATGAGGAATTCAACGTTTCCGTCTTTTGCGAACTTGCCGAAAAGGCAGCTTCGGAGATTTATCAAAGAAACCATATTCCGATTGTAGTCGGCGGTACGGGTTTTTATATTCAGGCCTTTTTAAAAGGCGTTTCCTTTGACGAAGAGGACCACAGCGACGGCTTCCGGGAACAGCTGGCCCTGACAGCGGAAAGACCCGACGGAGCCGCTTTGTTGTATCGGGAGCTGCAGGAGAAAGACCCCGATTCCGCTCTTGCGATACCGCAGGGAAATGTTAAGCGTGTGATTCGTGCGCTTGAGTTTTTGCATTATCACGGCTATCCGATTTCAAAGCACAATCAGATTGAGCAGGAGAAGCCGGCCCGTTACCGGTTCGCTTATTTTGTCCTCGAAAAGAACCGTGATGAGTTGTATGACGGGATTAATCAAAGAGTAGACCGGATGATGGAAGAGGGGCTTTTAGCGGAGGTGGAAGAGCTTCGTAAAAAAGGCTATGACCGGGCAAGCGTTGCCATGCAGGGACTCGGTTACAAGCAGCTGCTTCCGTATTTTGACGGCCTTTGCACTATAGAGGAAGCAACTGAGCGGATCAAGCAGGAAACAAGGCATTTCGCAAAAAGGCAGCTTACCTGGTTCCGCCGGGAAAAGGACTGCATACATTTTAATAAGAGCATTTTGAGTGAAGAAGAGATTCTTCGGCAAATGCTTCGTATTTTGGAAGAAAAGGATATCTGTCATGGAGTATTTAACGGAAGCGTACCGGAAATTCGGAATACGTGATTCGATTATAGAATTTGCCGCAGAAACGGAGCGGGAGCTGAAGACCCGTTTTGATGCAATCGATGCCAATGCGGAGGCCTGCCAGATGAAGGTTCTGTTGGCAATGCAGAAGAACCGCGTTTCGGAAGGCTGCATGGAAGCATCTACGGGATACGGATATAACGATCTCGGAAGAGAAACTTTAGAGGCGGTTTATGCCGATGTCTTTCATGCGGAGGACGCCCTTGTCAGAGCCCAGATTACCTGCGGCACGCATGCTTTGGCGCTTGCCCTTTCGGCAAATTTAAGACCGGGCGACGAATTGCTTTCGCCGGTCGGAAAGCCTTATGATACGCTTGAATCCGTGATCGGAATCACGCCTGCTCCCGGATCCTTGGCCGAATACGGCGTAAGCTACCGTCAGGTCGATCTGCTTCCTGACGGAAGTTTTGATTATGAGAATATCAAAAAAGCCATCAATGAGAAAACGAAACTCATTGAAATCCAGCGAAGCAAGGGTTATCAGACAAGACCGACGTTATCAGTGGAGCGCATCGGAGAATTGATTGCTTTTATCAAATCCGTCAAACCCGACGTAATCTGCATGGTGGACAACTGTTACGGGGAATTTGTCGAACCGGTTGAACCGACCGACGTCGGTGCAGACCTTTGTGTCGGTTCGCTTATTAAAAATCCCGGCGGCGGACTTGCCCCCTGCGGCGGCTATATTGTCGGTAAGAAAGAATATGTGGAGCAGTGTGCTTACCGCCTTACAAGTCCCGGCCTCGGAAAGGAAGTCGGTGCATCACTCGGCTTAAACCGTGCTTTCTTCCAGGGATTGTTTATGGCCCCGACCGTAACGGCAGGAGCATTAAAAGGTGCGATTTATGCGGCCTGTCTTTATGAAAAGTTAGGTTTCCCGGTTGTCCCTAACGGAACGGAGAGCCGGCACGACATCATTCAGGCCGTAACCCTTGGCTCGGAAGCCGGTTTGATCGCATTTTGCAAAGGCATTCAGTCAGCCGCACCGGTTGACAGCTACGTAACGCCGGAACCGTGGGCAATGCCCGGCTACCAGTCCGACGTCATCATGGCTGCCGGAGCGTTTTATCAGGGTTCTTCCATCGAACTATCCGCGGACGGACCTTTGATTGCACCGTATAATGTATATTTCCAGGGCGGTCTTACCTGGTACCATGCGAAACTCGGCATTCTCAGTTCCCTTGAGGAGATGGCAAAGGCAGGATGCCTGCCGCAATTTGCCTGATTCGTGCCCGGTCGAAGCACGGGATATACAAAAAGCGGGTTTTGTGGTATAATAAATTTTTGGCATCGTGAAGATGCGGATTCATTGGTTCCCGGAGAGAGAAAGGAAGCAATGAAGAATACATATAAAATGAAAAACCTTCCGAAGGGAGAGCAGCCGGATGAGAAGGCGCTTCGCTTCGGAATCGGTGCGTTATCGGATGCGGAACTTCTTTCCGTGATCATCCGGTCCGGATGCACCGGACGTTCGGCACTTCAGACCAGTTATGAAATTCTGGATAGCCTTGAAGGAATCGGCGGACTTACGGAAATAAGCCCCGAGCGGATTCATCAGATCAAAGGAATCGGCAGGGTGAAAACCCTTCAGCTTGCCGCGATTGCGGAACTTTCCCGCCGAATCTGGAAGGAACAGCGGGAATCCTTCTTATTGTTTGAGGATTCCGGGAGCATATACCGTTACTACCGGGAACAGATGCGGCATCTGCAGCAGGAGGAAGTCTGGCTGCTTCTTTTAGACAACCGGCTGCAGCGTTTGAAAGAGCTCGCCGTATCAAAAGGAACCGTTAACCGCTCACTTGTGTCCCCGAGAGACGTGTTCCGCCTCGCGCTTTCGCAGAAGGCGGTCTGCTTTGTCCTGATGCACAATCATCCGAGCGGAGACGTAACCCCGAGCAAGGATGACATTACACTTACCGATCATCTGATCAGCCTCGGAAAGATGTTGGAATTACCGCTGGTGGATCATATCATATTCGGCGAAAGCCGCTATTACAGTTTTCGGGATTCCTTTCCCGAACGGTTTTAGAGAGGAACCTTTATGGCAGTAAAAGTGTTCGGAATCGATTTCGGAACCGATTCCACGAAAATTTACCGAAAAGGGCAGGGCGTGGTATTTAACCAGAAGAGCGTTATTGCATTCCGGAACCACAAAAAGATTATCGCTATCGGCGACGAAGCCTTTGAAATGTTCGGAAAGACGCCGGATTCCATCGATGTGCGTTTTCCCATTTCCCATGGTGTAATTGCCGAATTTGCCAATATGCTTTCCCTTTTGAACTGCATGTTTCTGGACTTGACGAGAATCTTCGGTAAATTCCGCGGTTCGGCCTTTTACATTGCCGTTCCTTCCGATATCACCGAAGTCGAGAAAAAGGCTTTTTATGATCTTGTTGACGGCACGATAGTCCGTCCCCGAAAGATTTTTCTTGTTGAAAAGCCGATTGCCGACGCCATCGGTGCAGGAATCGACATCATTAAATCCCAGGGAACGATGCTTGTAAACATCGGCGCGGATACGACCGAGATTTCCATCATCAGTCTGGGCGGAATCATGTTCAGCAAGCTGCTTCCGATCGGCGGAAACACCTTTAATGAGGCATTGATCAATAATATCCGTAAGAAATACAACCTTCTGATCGGTAATAAAACCGCTGAAATGCTGAAGGTTGACCTCGTGAATTTCGCTTCGGTAAGGGACGATTCGGAGAACGCCTTCGGCCGCGACCTTGTTACCGGTCTTCCGAGAGAGTGTGAGATTACGACCGAGCTTGTAAACGATACCGTTGCGGAACAGATGCAGACCATTTTCGAAAACATCCGCGTGATTTTGGACCGTACGCCTCCGGAAATCGCCGCTGACGTTTACCATAACGGCATTTATATTACCGGCGGTTCGGCAGCCCTTACCGGACTGGAGTTCCTGTTCCGTACGAACCTCGGGGACAACAAGATCAATGTCTGTGATTACGGCAGCATGACCGTAACAACCGGACTTGCCAAGATTATTGAAGACCGTTATTACGACAAATACGCCGTCGGCCTGAAGCAGGCACTGGCGGAGGACCATTTTACCATTTAAGGATTACAGAATCATCCTGAAAGGAG
>CAMIWE010000010.1 GCA_946402335.1 uncultured Lachnoclostridium sp. | reverse complement strand
CCATCTCGTATGCCGTCGTGTTGGTTCCGATGGCAAATTCGCCGATCGGAAGCGTCTCATGATAATCCAGAATATTTTCGTTGATATAATCTGCGTTCTCCTTTTCGGTCGGGAAATTCGCGCAGCTTGCCTTGGCAATCTTACCGTCCTTGAAGGTAATGCAAAGATCCTTGAACAGCCTGCCCTCAAGATAAACTTTGCTGACATGAAGGACGCCGTCCGTTCCTTTAAGAACCGGTGAGGTAAATACCTCGCCGACCGGAATGTTAACGTCGGCCGCACAGGTCTCGAAATTGGTCTGCTTTGCGGGATCCGTAAGCGTATGCAGCATCACGCGCATATCCGTTTTGTTCTCTCCGCTTCCCTTTACGGTAACGTAGGAAGCCTGATCAAGAACATCAATGATGCACTGATGAATCTTTTTATACCGGGCACTGCTTAACGTATTTACACGGATTGTTGCTTTAAAGATATCCTTGAACTTCGGTCCGATGGACGGAACCGGATAGCTGATGATCGTAAAGCTGCGCTCCTCGCTCGGCATATACTGTTCCCGAAGCATAAAAACGCGGGTCTTCATCTCTACCTGGAGTTTGTTCATCTTTGCATCGGTCGACAATACTTCGGGCTTATTTACGGGATCGAAATCGGGGTCGCCGAAGCTTTCCTGTACGGCAGGCCCGCCGACCAGGCGCATGCACTCAGCCACATTGTCAAAGCTTTTCTTCTCGGCACGGACAATCGTTTCAACCATCCGCTTATTAAGCGTAAGCAGCATATCGTTCCGGTGGTCATATACCGCCTGACGGTTTTCACCGAGCCAATTATCACCGTATACGTCGTCATAGTACAATACGATAGCTTCTTTGCCGAGTGCCTCAATCTTGCGGATTGCCGCTCTCGTGATACGCTCAAAGCCGTATCCGGTTACAACCTGAACATACTTCTTCGTGCTGAAGTCCGTTCCGGTAACCGTAAAGCCCTCCACATAACCGTTCACAAACGTTTCCGCCATCGCCTCGATGTCCTTTTCGGGAAGCGTCGCGAGAAATGACGAAACCTGAATCATATTGTCGGTTACGGGACAACCGATCGTATAAAGATAAGCGGGATTCGTAAGATCCGCATTCATGGCAATGTCATAAAAATAACGGAATTCCGGGGTGTACAGCTTATAGTTGCCGGCAATGGTACGCTCCTCGCAGTAATCGTGGCGGTGATAGAATAATGCCCGCTTCAATGCATTGGCATCGGCACCGCTCTCCAAAAGGGAATACACTTCAAGTACCAGCTCCGTACTGTACAAAAACGGACGCAGGACGCCCTGATAAATATCCGGCACCTTGGCAACCAGACCAGAAAAAACAGCCGAAACGATACGTCCCTTTGCTTTTCCGAATACCGAAACGGCATAAGCCGGATTCAGAAACGATGTCTCGTAAACGTCCTTATCGGCGCACAGATAGAGTTTTCTGTTATAGGTGCGGAGTTCCTCCTCCGTAAGGGCGTTCATGCCCTTCTTGGCGATATCGGCGGCGAATTTGGCCATGCAGAGGGCCTGTTCCGCGGCTTCTTTGCCGAAATCAACATAGGTAACGCTTGTTACGTCGGACTCTTCGGAAAGAATCTCCGTCAGTCTGCCGAGTGCAAGCTCGAGGCGTTCCGCCTCATATTCCGTCCAGATAAACAAATCCGGCTTTTTCATAAAAACCATCTCCTTTCCGGCTTACGCCGAAACAAGCTAGATCACCGTACCGCTTAAAAACAGGCCGAACAGTGTTGCCGCAAGGCCCGCGCAAAGGCATACGCCTGAAAGCGCGGACCGGTAAAACACATTGCTTTCCCGAAGTCCTCTTCCGCCGAACAGCAGGCCGAAAACGGCGAGTACGAAATCAAGAAGCGCCGTTGTACCGATCTTCATGGAATCCGGCGAGGCCGTTCTGGATTCCCAGATGAGAATCAGAAAAATCACCCAGCCGATCACGCCGATACCGAGCGAAAGCCGTCCCATTGCGGAATGGCTGCGCCCGCGGTAGCGGATGGTACTCTCTTCTTTCAGCGGTTTATCAAAAATAGGATCCATGCGTCTCTCCTGCCTGCCCGATTGCTTCCGCAGGCGTTTTATGCCTGCATCTGCAGGCGGTCCGGTGAACGGTGCGTGCTAGCGAAAACTTTCCATAAAGTCAATAAAGTCATTCACGTCACGCACATCAATCGTAAACTCCGTCTTCCCGTCAATCGTGACGAGATATACGGATTCGTCTTTTTCGTAAAAGGCCAGTGTCATATTGGCATGCGTCTGCGGATTCTTCGCGATGATTTCGATGGAAAGCACCTCTTTGCCGGTGATTTCCTCTTTTGAAATGCCTCTGTACTTTAAGAGCAGGAACTGGCGAACCCAGGCCTCACGGTCCTCGTCTGCCAGATCATGACCGTTCAATACATAGACGGTCTCGTCTTCGGAACCCGTTTTTCCGACAAATACCCACGTATCCTTCGGCGTCTTCACGGTCATCTTCTCAAACTCGTTGATGCCCGGGAAGAAAATCGTCTTGTAATACCATGCGGAAACATCGGTCTTTAAAAGGTTATTGACGGTATCCTCTTTCATCAGGAATACCCAGTCGATTCCCTTTACTCTTGCATAATAATATCCGTCGTCGGTCTTGGAACCGATATGAAGCGTATAATCCTGCTCGCTTGTGCCGACCGATGCCGCATAGCGGACATAAACGGTGGCAGACGGCTCACTGAGACCGTAGCGGGCATAATCGGAAGGCCGGAATGCAACCAGTTTCTCGTAACTAACGGTACGGTACCGGTCAATCACGCCTTCCCAGGTATCCGATCCGAGGTCGGCATTTACATGCGTCTGGAACGGCTCCGTAAAATACCACCGGAACGATTTCGTGGAGGAATAATCATACGGGTTGTTCTCGTCGTAGATGGCATGCAGAGGCTGAACGTCCTGCCCCGTAATATAAATCTCCCGAAGGAGCGTTTTATCGGAAATGTACGGAAGCTTAATGTCCTCGAGAAAATCTTCCCGCTTGAGGACAAGATAGCGGTTATAGTTGTCGGAAACGATATATACGCTGTCGTCTCCCGCGATTTTCATGAAATAGCGGTCCTGCTGCGTCGGATGTTTCCGTCCGACCGAAAGTTCCACAAGCAGCACATCGCCGTCATACAGTTTCAAAACAGCTGCCGGGTTGTCCAGTCCGTACTCTCCGAGGTCAGCAGGCTTGTCGATTTTGGAAAATGCCCGCAGGTTTCCGCCGATTACGGAAACAATATTCTCAACCGCAGCCTGCTTAACGGGAAATACGCCTTCCTCCTCCCGGACCCATCCGCCGTTCTCCTTCACAAAAACACCGTTAAACGTGCCGTTCTGCAGCTGCACCCGGTTTACCTTGGAGGAATCGATGGAGGCAACGGTAAGGAATTTGGCCTTTTCCGGTTCGGTAAGCTTCGAATTGTCCTTAAGCAGGAAATAAAGCACGCACAGGCCGATTGCGACAACGGCCAGCACGGCAATCATAACTATCTGGTTCTTCTTCATTTATCTTCTCCGCATAATAAATACCGCAATTCCGAGCAAAAGAATGATTCCCGGGATCACGCCGACCAGAACCGTAAGAAGCACGCGCTTCTGCTGCGTCGTCATGACCAGAGCTTCCTCTCTTGCCGCCGTATCGGCGATGGAAAGCGCGCTGTCCTTGTTGCACAGGTCGCCGAGTGCCTGAATGAAAACCTCGCTGTTCGAATAGGAGGAATTCTTTACGATCAGGTTTTTATCAAGAAGGAACGAAGTATTAAATACATACATAACGCCTTCATTGCCGCGGAACGTCTCGGATACCTTGATGGACAGGGCATAGGTACCGCTCTCTAAGCTCTTATCATAAGCGGTATTGTTGGAATCCTTTGCAAGATATGCCTTCTTGGTAAGATACTGCGGTTCAAAGGTAATGGAATCCCTTGCTCCGGCAATTCTCGATACGCCGACACCGAGAGGCCACAGCGAAGTCTTTCCGTCCTTTCTTGCAAGCACGTAGCTTGGATTCTCGTTTGCGTAATAGTTTGCATCCGATTCACATAACAGTCTCTCGTCCGCCGTCAGGCCGTAATAGTTCAAAAGAGCCTTCTGTACGGGACGCTCGGAGCCGACAATCCGGAGGAACCACGCAACTCTTCCGCCGTTTGAGATATAATCTTTGATCTTATCGCTCTCTGCCTGCGTCAGATCGTTCTTCATGCCAAGAAGAAGTAAAGCGCCGCAGTCTTCCGGTACGGAAGCCGTCTTTAAATCAATTGTCTTAACGGAATAGGAATTCAGGGAAAGCAGGTTCACCAGTTCCGCATTCACTGTCCCGTTCTCAATCAGTTCCTCGCCGTGACCGGTTGCCACATAAACAACCGTCTCCGGAGCGTTGGAAACCTTTACAAGCGCTCTTGCCAGAGCCGCTTCCGCACAATATCCCGAAATCAGCTTGGTCTTGAAGTCCTCCTGGCTGATCTCGTAGGTGATCATATCATCCCGGTCGACATAGGCGTACAGGTCGGGATTGTTATGGTTAACAAGAACAATACTGTTATTGTTGATCTGGTCTCCGACGGCCTTTTCACTGTACTGCAGGGCAAATCCGGGATATACGCTCGGGTCCTTGTAAGTAAGGGTGAAATCGTTGCCATTTGCCGCAAAATTCTCTGCAACGCTCTGCAACATCTTCATCTCCTGGCCGACTTCACAGATATAATACATGTCGACCGGCGTATCGTACTTCTTCAAGAAGTCCACCGTTTCCTGATGCAGGGAATACTGTCCCGTTGCGGTAAGGTCCTTCGAATGGAATACGCCCGAAACGATCAGGTTTACGACCAGGATCATAACGATGACAAGCAGCGACAATACGGTCGTGTACGCGCCGCCTTTGAATTTCCGATTGTTGATTTTTGAACTCATGCCGCGCACCCCCTAACTCCACCGGCGCTTTTTGATTGCCTGAATCGTCAGGAACACAAAAAGCACGGTAATACTGAAATAATAAACGAACGCGGTAGGGTCAAACAGTCCGTACTGGAAATCTTCAAATCTCGATACGAGCGAAAACCAGCCGAGCAGTTTTGTCAAAAATCCGTCATAAAGCGCAGGCTTGCTGATATAGGTTCCGATCATAACGCCGAAGCCGGCAACCGCAAGCACAACCGACAGAATGATATTCCGCATCATAACGAAGCTGATCACGACAAGGATCAGGATCAGGACTGCGATCACGATCACGGAAATGGAATGATCCGAAGGAATCATATCCTTCATCACGTCCGCAAGCAGCGTGAACAGAATTACGATGATCGTCGTAATGGCGGCAACAATCTGGCTTTCCGTCAAAGCGGAAAGGAACATTCCGATTGCAAGATACGCGCATCCTAAGAAGAAAAATGCGCCGAGGTTGCTGTAGGCAACCTTCATGTTAACCGAGCCGTATTTCGAAAGCACAAACGGATAGGCCGAAACGATCACTACCGCGAAGAACAGGATCGAAACAAGCGCAAGGTATTTGCCTAAGATAATGCCGGTAATGCTGACCGGGGAGGTAAATACAAGCTGGTCGGTCTTCTGCTTCTTCTCTTCCGAGAGGCAGCGCATGGTAAGCATCGGAACGAGGAACAGAAAGAACGTCGAAACGCTGCTTACCGCATAGGCAAAGCTCGCATAGCCGAGCTTCAGGTTGTAAATGTAAGTATAAATACCGAACAGAGCAAGCAGGAAGGTCAGGAAAATGTATCCGAAGATTGAGGTAAACGCCTGCCGCATCTCTTTCTTATAAACTGCTAACATGTACCCTCCTCTCCGGTAAGCGTAATGAACACTTCCTCCAGGGTTTTCGTCTCGGAACGCATCTCGAGGACAGGAAGATCTGCCTGCGCCAGTGCGCGGAACAGCGTCTCACGGATATCGCAGTCCGGCTTCGGGAATACCGAGCATGCATATACGCCTTCCTCGGGTGCACGCTCTTCGCGGATGGTCTGGATGCCTTCCACCTTTGCGATGACCTCGTCCACGCGGCTCTTGTCCGCTCTTGCGGCAACATAAATGCCTTCCGTACCGCCGATGGTGCGGATAATCTGCTCCGGCGTATCTAAAACGATCTTCTTGCCGTGATTGATGATCAGGACACGGTCGCAGACCGCATTGACCTCAAACAGGATATGCGAGCTGAGGATAACCGTGTGTTCTTTCGCAAGGCTTCGGATAAACTCACGCATCCAGGAAATCTGCATCGGGTCAAGACCGACCGTCGGCTCATCAAGGATAATCACCTTCGGATTCCCGAGAAGCGCCTGCGCAAGACCGACACGCTGCCGGTAACCTTTACTGAGGTGCTTGATCAGCTTCTTCTGCATATGCTCGACACGGGCCAGTCCCATAACACGGTCAATCTCGGATTTCCGGTCCTTTTTCGGAACCTTTCTGAGCGCGGCAACAAAGCCGAGGTACTCGCGGACCCGCATATCCGGGTACACGGGCGGAATCTCGGGCAGATAGCCGATGCACTGCTTTGCCTTTTCCGGTTCATCGAACATGTTGTAGCCGTCAATGATGACGTCGCCCTCGGTGGCCGAAATATAACCGGTAATCATATTCATCGTGGTAGACTTACCGGCGCCGTTCGGTCCGAGGAATCCGAGAATCTCGCCGTCCTCAACGGTAAAGGACAGATCGTCCACCGCGGCGAAGCTCCCGTATCGTTTTACCAGGTTTTTAACTTCAATCATAATATGCTCCGTAATACTAAAAGAAAGGGCTGCCGGTTAAGACCGCCCCTTTCTTCTTATTCCATATCAATTGCGTCCTGCATGTTATAAAGGCCCGGGCCTTTGCCTGCGAGGAACTTGGCGGCTGTCACCGCTCCTTTGCCGAAGATGGCTTTCGAGTATGCGGTATGCTTAATCTCGATTACCTCATCGGTTCCGGCAAATATGATCTCGTGCTCCCCGACGATCGTACCGCCGCGGACGGCCGAGATGCCGATTTCCTTAGCCGGACGCTGCTCTCTTCTTGACGAGCGGTCATAAACGCGTTCATACGGTTCCGGAAGCGCTTCGTCAATGGCATCCGCAATGGCAAGTGCCGTGCCGCTCGGTGCATCCAGTTTCAGTTTGTGGTGTTTCTCCACAATCTCGATATCAAAGCCCTCCGGTGCCAGAACCGCCGTAACGGCCTTTACCAGTTTCAAAAGGGTATTGATTCCGAGCGACATATTGGCGGAACGGAATACCGCCAGGTCTTTGGATGCCTCGTTAATCTCTTCAATCTGCTCTTTTGTATAGCCGGTCGAGCAAAGGACCAAAGGCAGGTTCTTTGCTTTCGCGTCCCGAAGCAGTTCGGTCAAGAGCTTCGGAGACGTAAAATCAATCACAACGTCAGCCTGCTCCTTTACCTCGGCAAGGCTTTCATAAACGGGGAACGGCCGGTCGCTCTGGCCGGTCAGATCAATTCCCGCAACGATTTCCGCGTCCTTGTCGGAAGCGACAATGTCCGCGATTACTCTACCCATGTGGCCGTTACAGCCACGCATGATAATCTTCGTCATAAAATCCCTCTTCTGTTATTCGAAATCAGGTTTGAAATCCTGCCCGTCCGTTCCGGCCGGTGCATTAATTATCAGTCTTTTACGATTCCGAGTTTCTTCATCTCATCCCAGAGAACCACCTGGTTGTCCGGTTCCATCTCGGAAAGAGGCATTCTGACAACGCCGTTGCAGAACCCGAGCATCTGGCATGCCGCCTTAACGGGAATCGGATTGACTTCGCAGAACAAAGCCTTGATCAGCGGAATGTACTTCAGCTGAAGCTCTCTTGCCTTCTTCGTATCGCCACGCAGATAGCTTGCAACCATCTCGTGGGTATCCTCGGGTGCACAGTGCGCCAATACCGAAATAACGCCGCTTCCGCCGAGGGAAAGAATCGGAATGATCTGGTCATCATTGCCGGAATAAAGCTCAAAGTTATCGTCAACAAGACTCATCAGCTTAGCCATCTCGCTGAAATCTCCGGTTGCGTCCTTCACACCGACGATGTTCGGAACTTCATTATACAGCTTCGCCACCGTCTCGGCCGTCATCTTGCAGCCGGTACGTCCGGGAATGTTGTACAAAATAATCGGCTTCGTGGTGCTGTTCGCAATCGCCGTAAAATGCGCGATCAGACCCTTCTGGGTAGCCTTGTTATAGTAAGGCGTAACAACAAGCATGGCGTCAGCGCCCGCCTTCTCCGCCTCCTTGGTAAGATAAATCGCCGTTTCGGTGCAGTTGGAACCCGTTCCCGCGATAACCGGTACTCTGCCGGCTGCCTTCTCGCAGCAGAAACGGATGCATTCAATATGCTCCTCATGCGTCATGGTGGAAGCCTCTCCGGTCGTTCCCATAACAACGATAGCATCGGTCTTATGGTTGATCTGATAATCGATCAATGCACCGAACTGATCAAAATCCACATTGCCGTCATTCTGAAACGGTGTAATAATGGCCACTGCCGAACCTTTAAAAATAGACATGTGCGACACCTCCGTATTCCAAACGATCGGGCTTTTTCGCCGATCATCTTTCTTCTGTCCGAATTCCTACGGGCCCCGAATGGAAACAGGAACCCATATTTCGGTTTATTTTAGCATTTTCCCCGGATTCTGTCAATGCAAGGCCGCTTATTCAAGCGCCCACTCAAGTCCCTTTACAAGATGCGTGCGCCAGAAATTGAAATCATGCACGCTGGGAGCCGTGACAAATGTGGCCGGAACTTCAATGGAATCCAGAAATGCCTTGAAATCGCGGTTCGGCTGGATCAGGAAATCCTCGGTGCCGCAGGCCATGAAGATATCCGGAATCTGCGCTCCGCTCTCCTTCAGTTTCTTAACAAGCACCTCGGGATTGATATCGGTCTTCGCCGCATTCTGCAGCTCGCCGAATACCCAGGTATAATACTCGTAATTGGCCATGCCGTTCGGCATATCCGGACGGAAGAACGACAGTCCGTTCTGAATCAGCGCCGAGGAAAGCGCCATAACCTTTCCGAAGGTTTCGGGATAGGCAAATGCGGTATGCAGTGCGCCGAAACCGCCCATCGAAAGACCGCCGATATAGGTATCCTCTCTCTTGTCGGAAAGACCGAACGTCTTTCTTGTATATTCGACAAATTCCTGCCCGACGAAGGTCTGGTATTTGCAGCCGGTCTGCGGCTGGTCCAGATAGAAATTGTTATCGCCGTTCGGCATAAAGAAATTCACGTTAAACCGGTTTGCGATCTCCCCGAGCGGTGCGTTCGTAAACCAGTCCGAATCACAGCCGCTGAATCCGTGCAGCAGGTATACCGACTTTGCAGGCCGCTTGAAATGCGGATTGTTCTCCGATCCGTACGCAACGTCGTTACAGAGTACCGCCGTAAAATGAACCGGACGGCTCAATGCCTTTGAGAAAAATGTACCGCTGAAATGTGCCATAAAAAATGTAACCCCTTTCGTTTTACGCCGTAAAAACCGGCGGTTATTTCAATACTTCAAAGATCAGAAGCGCCCCGATCGTGTTGATCGCCACATTGGCGCTTGCGTGAACGATATAACTTGCAACTACCGACTGATACCGTTCGCACAGGAATTGTAAAAACAGCCCGACCGCCGCAAGCCCGACGATGCAGAGGCAAAGGATAAACGGGTTGAACCAGGTTCCGATGATTCCGATATGATACAGCGAAAACAACAGAGCGCTGAGCGGGAAACCGACCTTCCGGTTCGGAATAAGCCCCGAAATAAATCCCCGGAAGAAAGCCTCCTCCAAAAAGGAATTCATCAGGATGATGTAGGCAAATACGAAGAAACAGTTCTTCCTCGTAAGCCCTTCCTTTGTCACAAGACTCTGCCGGATGGAGGAAAGGTCAATGCTATTCCGAAAGATTAGAAACAAAACGCCGATGCCGAGGAAGAACAACAGGATGCAGAACACAAGCTTCCGGATGCTCTTCGGGCGGTGCAGATGGATCAGATCCCGGACCTTCCGTCCCGACAGGAACGCATAGAGAACTACCGCGCCAGCAAAGCATGTAACCTTTACGGCGCTCTTCACCCAGTACCCGGGCATCACGATCTGCTCGATCAAAAAGACAACCGTCAGCGCGACTGCCGCAAGAAGAAGTCCCGCGATATAAAAATGTCCCGACCGGTCCCGTTCCTTCATGGTTTCCTCCCCGTCCGTATCCGTTAAACAACTGTCAGACAGTATACCAAAAAACCGCCGAAAAATCAAGAAAACAGGCGGATGTTCCGTCCCTTTTCGGGCCTTCCGTCCGGTCCGTAACGATACGCTTCTCTCCCCGTTTGCTCATACATTTCAATCATAACACGGAAAATGTGGCGAATGCCGTAAATCTTTGCGGATTTTTTGTGAATGCGGTTGCATTTTCCGAAAGAATATGATGGTATAAAGGCAATGAAACAAAGGAGGAGCCTTATGATGTCCGGGTTAAAGAAATACCGATACGGAATCGTGTCGGGAATCCTGATCGCGTTGTTCACCGCGTATACCCTTTTGGACGTTTTCGTGATTCCCCAGCCGTACAAATACGAGGAAGGGAAGAAACCGGGAACCTTGCGCGTAACGCCTGTGAAGAATGGCGATACGCAGGACGGTTCGGACGGATCCGCTCTTTCTTGGAAGGACGAGGAACCCGTCATCACCGACCGCTCCTACCGGGATGCAAACATTTCCGTAACAATCTCGGAATACCGCGTGAATGACACCAATGTTTATGTCGCCGACGTGCTTGTCTCCTCCCCGGAATATCTTTATACCGCATTTGCCAAAAACACCTACGGCCGCAACATCAAGGATACGACCTCCGCCATTGCCGAAGAAGCCGGCTCGATCTTAGCGGTCAACGGCGACTTTTACGGTGCAAGGACGCAGGGCTACGTAATCCGGAACAGCGTTTTGTACCGCTCAAACGGTTCGAAGAGCAACCAGGATCTGGCCTTCTTCCAGGACGGTAGCATGAAGGTCGTGAAGGAAGCCGATTACAGTGCGCAGGACCTTGTGGAACAGGGTGCGACGCAGGTATGGTCCTTCGGCCCCGGTCTTCTCTCCGACGGAACGATTACGATCTCGAAGAACCAGGAAGTACGGCAGGCAACCAATTCGAACCCGCGGACCGCGATCGGAATCATCGAGAAGAACCATTATCTGTTCGTTGTGAGCGACGGACGGACCAGCGACAACGACGGTCTTACCCTTTATGAACTCGCGCAGTTTCTTAAGGAACTCGGCGCAACGACCGCCTATAACTTAGACGGCGGCGGGTCCTCCACCATGGTTTTCATGGGGAACGTCATCAACCACCCCACCACCAGCGGAAGGAATACCTCGGAAAGGAGCGTGAGCGACATTGTATGCATCGGATACCCGGAGTGATACTCCTTTTCGGAACGTTCGGAACTATGTGCTGATCACCCTCTTCGTTGCGGTGTTCGGCGCGGTTTACGAGCACTTCAGTTTCGGCGTATATTCTTACTTCATGCTCTATGCCTGGATGGTTCCCTTTGTCATGGGTGTTCTCCCGTCCGTCTTTCTTGCCTGCTCGAAAAAGCACGTAGCCATCCGTGACGCAGGCCGGCGCTTATGGCATGATGCCGTTGCCGTCCTTACGTTAGGAAGCCTTTTCACGGGTGTCGTGCAGATTTACGGTACGCAGAGTGCCTGGTCGTATGTATATGCTCTGATCGGCATCGTATTTGCGGTTCTTGCCTTTATCTACCGCAAATAACCGGCCGTTTCCGGGAGAAGGACACTCCCGTTTTCATATCCTTTTCCCGGGGGTGCACTCCCGGGATTTTTTTTCTTAAGGAAATACTTGCAAATCGAAAAGGATATGTTACAATGTAAAGGTTGTGAACGAAAAGTGATATTACCGCATTAAACGGAGGTTTTTATGAAGCGGGAAGATGTAAGAAACATTGCGATTATTGCTCACGTAGACCATGGTAAAACGACCCTGGTGGATGAGCTTTTGAAACAGAGCGGCGTATTCCGTACCGGACAGGTTGTCGAGGAACGCGTCATGGACTCGAACGATATCGAGCGTGAACGCGGAATCACGATACTTTCGAAGAATACGGCAGTTTATTACAAGGGAATCAAGATCAACATCATCGACACCCCCGGCCATGCCGATTTCGGCGGCGAGGTGGAACGTGTTCTTAAGATGGTAAACGGTGTTATTCTTGTTGTAGACGCCTTTGAAGGCCCGATGCCCCAGACCAAATTCGTTTTAAAGAAGGCACTTGAACTGAAGCTGCCGGTAATCTGCTGCATCAACAAGATTGACCGTCCCGAGGCACGTCCGAAGGAAGTTATTGACGAGGTACTCGATCTTCTGATCGATCTGGATGCGGATGAGGACCAGCTTGAGTGCCCGTTCGTATTTGCCTCAGCCAAGACCGGTATTGCAATTCTTGAGTTAAATGACAAGCCTGTCAGCATGGAGCCGCTGTTTGAGACGATCATCGACTACATTCCTGCTCCTGAGGGCGACGAAACTGCAGGCACGCAGGTTTTGATCAGTACGATCGATTATAACGAATATGTCGGCCGTATCGGCGTCGGCAAAGTGGACAACGGTACGATCCGCGTCAATCAGGAATGCGTCATCGTGAACCATCACGATCCCGACAAGATGCGCAAGGTTAAGATCAGCAAGCTCTATGAGTTTGACGGCCTTAAGAAGGTGGAGGTTCAGGAAGCGACCGTCGGATCGATCGTTGCGATCTCCGGAATTTCCGATATCCATATCGGCGATACGCTCTGCTCTCCCGAGAATCCGGTGGCGATTCCGTTCCAGAAGATTTCCGAGCCTACCATCGCCATGAACTTTATCGTAAATGACAGCCCGCTCGCCGGACAGGAAGGCAAATTCGTCACCTCCCGTCATCTTCGCGAGAGACTGTTCCGCGAATTGAATACCGACGTTTCCCTCCGTGTGGAGGAAACAGAGACGACCGAGGCCTTCAAGGTATCCGGCCGTGGCGAGCTGCATCTTTCGGTATTGATTGAGAATATGCGCCGGGAAGGCTTTGAATTTGCCGTAAGCAAGGCCGAGGTTATCTATCACTACGACGAGAACGGCAAGAAGCTTGAGCCTATGGAGGAATGCTACGTAGACGTTCCGGACGAGTACTCCGGCACCGTCATCCAGAAGCTTTCCACAAGAAAAGGCGAACTGAAGGGCATGAATTCCTTCGGTGCCGGCCATACGAGACTGATCTTCCAGATCCCGTCCCGCGGTCTGATCGGCTACCGTGGCGAATTCCTGACCGATACCAGAGGCGAAGGCATCATGAACACGACGTTCATCGGTTATGAGCCTTACAAGGGAGACCTCTCCTACCGTTCCCAGGGCAGCCTGATTGCCTTTGAGAGCGGCGAGGCCGTTACCTACGGTCTCTTCAATGCCCAGGAGCGCGGTGCTTTGTTCATCGGCCCCGGCGAGAAGGTTTACGCCGGCATGGTTGTCGGCCAGAACGGCAAAGCGGAAGACGTTGAAGTAAATGTCTGCAAAAAGAAGCAGCTGACCAATACCCGTTCGTCCGCTGCCGACGAAGCGCTCCGCCTCATCCCTCCCGTAGAAATGAGCCTTGAGCAGTGCCTCGAGTTCATCGATACCGACGAGCTCCTCGAGGTAACCCCCAAGAGCCTGCGTATCCGTAAGAAGATCCTCGATTCGCTGATGCGTAAGAGAGCTAACAGAAAATAGGAAGCAAAGGCCGCCTTATTCCCGGATGTAACGGTCAACCATCGTGTCCTGTCCGTTTTCCTCCGGATACCCCCGGGATAACCCACCTGTTCTTCTCTTTTCAAGATTCAGTAGGAAACCGGATTCGTCTTTTTCCTACAATTTATCAATTCAAAACAAATCAGTAGGCATCATAATAAAACAAGAAGCCCACGAAACTTCAAATTACTGAAGTCTCGTGGGCTTTTATCATATCCGGGTTCATACCAAAATGACGCTATTCCGTCTTTCGTATGATTTCTTTTGCAAAGGTTCCTGAAAATGAACACAATCGGCATCCTTTTTCACGGAAAAGGCAGTTTCACAGGCGCCATTCCTAGAATCTGTGGCCTCCGCCGTGGCTGATGTGCCCTCCGCCGCCGAAGCCTCCGCGGCCGCCGCCGTGGTGTCCTCCCGAGGAGGAACTGTGTCTCACAACCTCTCTTTTGACAATCGTAATGTCCCGGTTGTTAAATTCACATTTGCTGCGGTTGGCTTTCCGAAGCTCCTCCGCCGTAGCGGCCTGCTTCCGGTTCAGACGTCTTAAGAACATAAAGTTTAAAAGGAACCCGAGAAGCACGGCAAATGCCGCATTGGAATAGTACTTCATCTTCTGGGAAATCCTGCCGCCTTCTAACACGGTCAGCGCCTGGTTGAACGCCTTATCCGCGCACTCATAGTATTTGCCGTTGGTCGCGAGCTTATAAACATTGTCGGTAATGGCTCTCGCCTTGCCGGGCCCGATAAAATCCCCGATATAACCGTCGGTCTCGATGTAGATTTCCCCATACTCCATATCGATCAGAAACAGAATGCCGCTCTCCGTCCCGAAATACATATAATATGCGGAGACTGCATAGTCTTCTGTAGATTTCAGGCGGTAGCGGTCTTCCACCGTGCAAAAACCCACATTTCCGTATTGGGCCAGTTTCTCCATCGTCATGGACAGCTTGTAGAGCTCATCCGAATCACGAAGCAGCTTCGCGGTATCGTCAATGATGATCTTGCCCGGTTCGGTCGGCTTTTCGTGCTTTGTGCAGGCGGTCATGGAGAACACCGTAAGCAGGCATAAAAGGATCAGAATCTTACGCATTGTCATCATCACCTCCGCTTCGGTTGAACTGCTTCGGCTTCTGTGACGAAAGTTTATTATAACAGGAAATCAGGCTGACTACGGAAAATGCGACGATTCCGACTGTGGCATATGCCACCGCATAGTAAAACATATCGTCAGCCGGACGAACAATCGACATCACCAAAGCCACAATGGAAGCCAGGAGGAACAACCCGTTGGTCAGTCCGGTCTTCACTTCCGTGAGGGCCATAAAGCGGCCGCGCATCTTAAAGAAACGGATTGCAAAAAGGACAACGCAAGCTCCCGAAAAGATGATACTGGCTTTATCCGTTCCGAAGAACCCGAGCTGCTTCAGCCCCATGATCAAAAGAATGACAACATGAATACAGCATAACATCGTGACGAAAACCGTCATCACGATTTCCCACAGTTTCTTCATGTTAAAGCGCTTCCGGTCTTGTTCGCTGTAGTTCACCCTAAACACCCGCTCGTAGATATCTTCCACCTCATGCTTATACATGGTGGAGAAGCAAAGCGCTACGATCATCGCAAAAAACATCACGATTGAAGGGGATGCCGTCAGGAACAGATTCAAAAACAGGAATACCGGTACCGCCGTAAGCAGGGAGAACAACAGGTATTTGAACGGTGACGCGGGGAAATCCGCGTACACCTTTCCGGTCTGCCCGTTCACCGTTGCATAGGATACACGGTCTTTGTGACGATAGGAAAGGAACCAGACCGGATACATATCCATGCTCGGGATCGGATTAATCGTATAAGCGTCTTTATCATGAAGCTGGGATTCGGCTTTGTCCTCCAAAAGTCCGATATCGTCAAAGGCATGCTTCGCGGAATCCACGATCATCGCCCGCTCCATGTTCATTACCTGCGGAAGACAATCCTCCGCGGTCTGGTCGGCAGCGTTTGCATAAAAACCGTTCAGATAGCATTCGCTGAAGCGCACTTTTCCCGCCTGCTCGTACGGGATAATCTTCTCGCTGATCGCATCCTCAAAGGAAAGGGACGCATCATGCGAAAGCCCCTCGTGACGGGCGTCCAGTTTGCCTTTCGCCAAATATTCGGTTGTAATGGTCTGATTGGGTGTCGTGATGACTTTCTTTGCCGGGAAACGGAATTCCCCGTTCCGTCTGACGTCAAATGACCAGAACGGCATATAGATTCCCCGGAAACTGTCTGCTTTTCCGAGTTTTAAAAGATCATGCGGGGCATAAAACTGCTTTTTGGCAATTGCGCGGTAGCGTTCCACGCACTCCTCTTTCGTAATCTTAAACGGAACGACCCTCTCCGGCTTGCGGATACGGGACAAACGGCTCTTAAGGGTTGCCGGAGAACCGCAATAACTGCACCAGGTTACCGCTTCGTCGGAATCGGCTACGATTTCCGCGCCGCACTGGGAACAGGTAAAGACGGTCACTTCCATATCCTGCGCCTGCATGATCGCATCGTCCTGCAGACCGTCATGCTCCTCGGCGTCTTTTGATCGCTTTTCCACCTCGCTGACAAGGTAAAACTGCCCGCAGTAGACGCACTTCATCTGCTGGGTCGCAATGTCAAATACCAGCTTGCTTCCGCATCCGGGGCATCCTACCATCGATACGCTCCTCCCACAAGTTCAATAACGCCTAAGCGCATCCGCTATTATACCACAAGTCCGAGGAATCCGTAGCTGAATATGCTCACCAAAAGGGCCGCCAGCAGAATTCCAAGGAAGATGGCAACGGAAGCCTTCTTAATGTCAAATTCAAACAGCGATGCGATTAACGAACCCGTCCAGGCTCCGGTTCCGGGAACCGGTATGCCGACGAACAGTAACAGAAACAGGAACTCTCCCTTTTCCGCACCCTCTTCGCGCTTTTTCGTTGCACGGGCCTCCAGCTTTTCAACGAACCCCTTTAAGATATTGTGGTCCTTCATAAAAGCGAAAATCTTCTTGATAAACAACAGAATAAACGGAATCGGAATGATATTGCCGATAATACAGATAATATTAGCCTTCAGCAGTCCGATTCCAAGCAGTTTCGCAATGATCAACCCGCCGCGGAGTTCCACGAGCGGCACCATGGAAACCAGGAATATGAACACTTCCTTCGGCAGAAACGTTCCGAGGGAATTGTTATACCAGTTTACTAATGATTCAGCCACGGATTATACCTCTGCCTTCCCGATTTTGAGAACGCGGCGTACTTCCTGCTCCATGCCGGCGATTTCACATACCGTGTCATGCTTAACGGGAGCCGTGCGGATCTCACGGATTGCCGGAGGCTCTGCCACATTGGCCGTCTTCGAAAGGTCGTCGATTACCGCAAAATCCTCGCGGTCATCTTTCTTTCCGTTGATTGCTTCCATAACGCTTCGGGCAAATTTGAACGGGCTCGCCGTGGAAACGATCACCGCAGGAACCGTATCCCCGCTCTCTTTGCGGTAGCGGCGGTAAACCGCCGAAGCAACCGCCGTATGGGTATCGATCACATAGCCGGTGCGCTCGTACAGTTCTTTGATTTCGGCAGCCGTATCCGCCTCGGTTGCAAAACCGGGAACGAAATCGGCCATTTCCTTCTTCATCTGCTCCGTAACGGTATATACGCCGTCCTTCTTAAGGTTCTCCATACGTTCCGCGTTCTTTGCGGCATCGTCGCCAGCGCTGTGGTAGATCAGACGCTCGAGGTTGCTCGAGATCAGAATATCCATCGAAGGAGAACTCGTCAGGATGAACTTTCTGCGGATATCATAGGTTCCGGTCGTAAAGAAATCATACAGAACCTTATTCTCATTGGATGCACAGATCATCTTTGCAACGGGAAGGCCGATCTTCTTTGCATAAAAGCATGCCAGAATGTTTCCGAAGTTACCGGTAGGAACAACGAAATTCACCGGGTCACCCTCCGCAATGCGCTCTTCCGCAAGAAGTCTTGTATAGGCAAATACATAATAAGCAACCTGAGGGATCAGACGTCCGATATTGATGGAGTTTGCGGACGAGAAAACCATCCCCTTTGCCGCCATATCCTTCTTCAGATTTTCATCGGTGAACATCTTCTTAACACCGGTCTGGCAGTCGTCAAAGTTGCCGTTTACGCCGATAACGGTCGTATTGGCTCCCTTCTCGGTAACCATCTGCAGTTCCTGGATGCGGCTCACGCCGTTCTTCGGGTAAAATACGATGATCTTCGTTCCGGGCACGTCACGAAATCCTGCCAAAGCAGCCTTTCCGGTATCGCCGGAGGTAGCCGTCAGGATAACGATCTCGTCCTTCTGGTTGTTCTTCTTCGCAGCCGTCGTAAGCAGATGCGGCAGGATGGACAAAGCCATATCCTTAAACGCGATCGTCTGCCCGTGGAACAGCTCAAGATAATAAGCATGGTCCGCCTCGGCCATCGGAGCAATCTCCTCCGTGTCGAACTTCTCATCGTAAGCTTTCTCGATGCAGCCGCGGAGTTCCGCTTCGGTATAATCCGTAAAGAACAGCTTCATGACTTCGTAAGCCACGCCTCTGTAATCCATCTTTGCAAGTTCCGAAAGGCTCTTTTCAAGCTTCGGGTATTTAACGGGCACATACAGTCCGCCGCCCTCGGCCAGTCCTTTAAGAATTGCCTGTGAGGCCGTTACCTCGCTGCCCAGTCCTCTCGTATTCCGGTATAAAATGTCCATCGGTATATATCCTTCTTTCCATCCTCCATCGCCCCGGGCTTCCCGCCGCAGGACATGTATGAGGAATATCATATTGCATAATAAATCGGGGATAGTATATCACACATATCCCATTCCCTCAAGTGATTAATCCCGGAAGAAATTCCAAACCGTTCCGATCAGCGTTTCGTCTAATCCGCTGTTATCGTAACGCAGGCGTACATCCGTCTTGCCCCGAAGGAATTTGGCTTTCCCGACGGGTGCCTTCGTAACATTTTCCACCATTGATTTCTGCTTGCTGCTAAGATACCGCAGAAGGATCACATTGAGCAGCAGACCGAATAACAGCGCGGTCACAATACTGACCGTGATCTGCAGCACATTGGGCGAAAGTGCCTTTCCTTCCGCAGCCTTATAGATTTCCTTCACAGCTTCGGTCCACGCTCCGTCTACATCGCCGTTTATAAGCGCCGGAACGGTATTGTCCGCTATGGTGCGGCACTGTCCGCCGCTGAGGGCTTTGGCCGCCGTTCCGCGGGTTTTGATGCAGGTTTCCTTCTTATCGGGATCGATTTCCACGAGGACCGCATCCCTTGTCAGATAAACATCCAGCCGGTCTTCGGCCGACGTCTCGATTTCATAATCCGTTCCCTCAATGACAACAATAACGTCGAACCCCTTCGCCGCTTTCGGAATCTTTTCGTCCTTTGTGAGATGATACCTGGCGGTGTCCGCATCTCCGTTCACATAATAAATCTTAACGGTTCCGGCATATTCTCCTTCCGTACCGCAGCCCGAAAGCGTAACCGCAAGCAGGACAAGTAGCAATCCGCAAATCAGTCTCTTCATGCTTCCTCGCCTCCTTCCGCGATCTGCACCTTCGGCAGAATGGAATCCAGCAGGTTATGTGTATCGATCATATAAATTACGGCGGTGACAAGATACCCCGCCATGGCAAGCGCCAGCAGGTAATAGGCAATGGTCGCCGGTACGTTTAAGCAGTACAAAACGGTTGCCAGAGTAGATATTACGACAAATATGACGTTCGGTTTCGTAAGCTGCAGCTCATTGACCGCCTGATAAGTCGATTTCATCTCCCAGAACCGGAACGCAACCATTCCGACTGCCAGCAGACAGTAGACCCTGCGGTAGACTTCCGCATAATGCAGTACACTGTCCGGAAACATGTTTCGCAGTCCATCCGCGTGTCCGTAACAAAGCAATAAAAACGCACCGAAAAGAGCAACGCCCCAGCTGCATCCGGCCGCGATTCTGCTCTCCCGGAACGGGAGGTTCAGCTTAATCTTCTTTTTGAAGATGTCCTTTACCTGCATGGAGCAGATCCAGGACATGATCATGGACGCCAGAACGATAGCAAAATAAAGATAAGACGGCGTCGTCTTTCCAATCTTCTGGAACAAAAGAAACAGCGGAATTGCCGTCAGCAGGGAAAATACAAAGAACTTCCGCTTGGATACCGGGATGTCGGTCGCGACTTTTCCGGTCTGGCCGTTCACCATGGCAAAGCTGACGCGCTTACCCATCCGAAACGGCATATACCATACCGGATTCATATCCACGCGCTCTTCGACCTCGACATTGGTTCCCTCCTGGCCGATCAGCTGGTTTCTCGCCGTTTTCAGGTCAAGACCGATATCCACGAATTCTTCCTTCGCATCCCTTAATACCAGCTCGGGCTCAATCTTTAAAACTTCATTGCGGGCAGCCTTTTCCACTTTGTTCTCCGGAAAAGCATAATAGCCGTTCAGATAAAACTCATCAAACGGGACAACGTCTCCCTGTTTAAACGGCATTACCTGGCCGGCGACCTGGTTGTCCATCGTATCGGTAGCCGTTGAAAGAAGTCCGCTGTACTCGCTCTTCATACGGCCGTTCACTTTGTAATACGAATATATCGTCGTCTGCGTCTCGCCGGCTTCCCGCGTAACACCGATAAACTCAAAAAAGCCCGCACGTTTGACCGTATACGAGCGAAATGGCATATAAACCGGGCGGAATCCGCCGTTATTCGCTTTATGGATCAGTCCGGTAGGACGGTAAATCTGCCACCGGACAACTTTGTTATACTGCTCTTTTGCGCTTTGTTCGGTTACGGCAAATGGAATAATGCCCTGGGGGCGGTGAATTCCTCCATGCCGGGGAACCAAATCCCCGTCAAAGCCGCAATAGGAACATCCGGTGACCTTTTCGTCTTCATCGGCGACAATATCCCTGCCGCATTCCGGGCAGTGATAAAGGGTAACCTCTATGCCGCGGTCCTCCGGCAGGATCAGGCCTTCCGGACGCTGTTCGAGGCTGTCGGCCAGATGCTCCACCTTCTGCTGCAGGCGCTTGTTTCTTCGGATTGTCTCCAGCTGGTCAAAGGAGAATTTTTGCATACACTTAGAACACCGCATCGTCTTCGACTCGATGTCATAAAGCACTTTGTTGGCGCATTCCGGGCAATAAAGCATGCTTTGTTCCTCCGATATGCCGACTCTCCTGAAATCCCAATCCTGCCCGCAGAGCGGGCTGCGTTAAAGCTTAGTTATCTTCCAGCAGAACGCCGAATTTCATCTCCTGTCCGATCCGTTCCAGTTCCCGCTCCACGTCGTCACGTTTGCTCTTGTTCTCGGACTGGATTCTGGCAACCTCATCCAGACTCTCGATCAGGAGGCGGTTGGTTTCGGCAAGCGTCTTCGGATCAATCGAAGCATCGCCTGCGGCGCGCTGGGTTTCGGCAGTTACCATCTTCAGATTTTCCGCGTTACGGATCAGAAGACGGTTGGTCATTTCATTGATGCTCTTGTCGGTAACGGCAGCCTGACGGGCATGCTCCGCGCCAAGGGCAAGAATGATCTGGTTTTTCCAAAGAGGAATCGTACTGTAAAGGGTGGACTGCAGTTTGTCCGCCATAATCGCAAAGTTGGTCTGCAACATACGGATCTGGGATGCCTGCTGCATCGAAATGGTGCGGGAAAGCTCCAGTTCTACAGCCTTTCTCTCCAGCCGGTCGATGATGTTGTTGATCCAGGAATCCTCCACGGCGTTCTCGGCAAGGCTCCGTTTGGAGCGGATCTCGTCGGTCTTCATCTTAAGCGCGGCAATCTTGATGCCGGCCTGGCGGAAATACTCCTGGTTCATGTCGTACATCTGATTTAAAAACGCGCAGTCGCGGATCAGACGAACCTGATGGTCCTCAAGCGCCTTTGCAATCTGATCGACGTTTTTCGACGCCTGGTCGTATTTTTTGCGGATGGCCACGGTATCGTTCTTGCGCTTCCAGAACAGAATCCGGCGGTCGTTGTCATCGCTGTCGATCCCGTAAAGATAACTGATGGTTTCCTTCAGCGTGTCATCCACTTCGTCGATGGAGGAATTGTTCAGGTTGTTGATCATAACCTGCGAAATCTCCGCCATCTTCTTCTGGGTATCCAGTCCGTACTTGGTAATGCTGTTGATATCATTACTGTTCAGTTCCGCAATGCTCGATTCAATCTTCGGAATATCCGCCGCATCCAGCTCCAGCGTCGGATTATCCGCAATGACTTTCAGATATTCGATTTCCTTGTCTTTGTTCATCCCCGGCTCCTTACAATCCGTTAATTCTCTTTGCTCACATTATACTTCGGAACGGCAATCCGGTTACCGAGATTCAGGGTACCGAGAAATGCGTCCGCATCTTCAAGGATGTTTTTCCCGATGATTCCCATCTCCTGGGGCGTTCCGATAAAAAGCGATGATTTATCAATGTTCAGGACTGCCCTTAAGAAATCCTGATTGGCTACTTTGCCGTAAGTGGACCCCCACTCCTGCTCAAACGGCATGGATTCCTTCAGCCGCGATATTACGCGCCTTAAGAAAGACTTGCCGCACATCGGATAGAAAACCTTTCCGATGTCTATCTTGGCACCCGGCTTTTTCATCCGGATCTCGCAGATAAAGGTCTCATTTTTCTCCGTGCTTGCCGTAACGGCACGGAAATCCACAATATATCCGTTCTGCTCAAGCAGCTGGATCAGATTGAGCGTCAATACGCCGCGCACAAGAATCTGTCCCTCGGTCGTGTTCCGGTTGTAACTGAGGTTCATAAACATCTTTATGACCTTTTTCTCAACCGATCGCGACAGACGGTACATACTCTTCGGCTCCCCGGCAATATATGCGGGGACGTTCGGCCGGCTTCCGACAATGGCAGGGGCGGCGGTTCTCTGGCGGTAGGACTGCCAGGTAATGGCTTCCATCTGCCTGCTCATCTGCATGAAGTTTTTAAGCCCCTCCTGATATCCGCCCGAGCAGTACGCGATTGCCTGAGGGAGCGGCGGACCGGCGAAATCCTCGTCCGCTTTGGCGCTCATCATCATGGAAAAACTGTCGGTATTGATCGGCGGATTCTTCTCTAAGAACCTTTCAATCTCCAACATGGACTCAAATACCAGATGGTATATGGTCATGCTTCGGATCTTCCGGATACTTAAAAACTCATACGGCGGGGCATCAAATGTCTCACTCATACCGTTTTCTCCCGCTTAGGATTAATAGATTCTGTCCTTATCCAGGCCGTCGCAGATATCCTTCACGCGCTTAGCAAAAATGTTATACAGCGTGTTGCAGTTATAGGACGGATCCGGAATCTTCGTTTCTTCAATGGTTCTGCGCATTTCCTTTGCGAGAAATGCCAGGTAATCCGGGTCCTTTGTCTGAACGAACTCGTATTCAATGATCTTATTCTGATTAAAGCTTCCGTTCTCCAGGTATTTACGGATTCTCGTAACGTCACGCGTCGTGATGATTCCGGGTGCGCCGGAGCGGGAATATTTCGTCCACGCATTGGTTGCTTCGCGGAAAGCGCAGACAAATGAGTACCAGTTGTTAAAGCCGCTCAGAATGCTCTTCTCCACTTCGTTGTCATATCCTACGAAGATCGGCGTAAAACGCTGCTGAACGGACTCCTCGATCTTCTCACGGGTACTGTAGTTGGCATCCGCGCCGTTACCGGTCGTATTGCCTGCGGCAATGATCCGGAAGTTCGGATGACGGGCCACACGTTCACCGTGCGGGAAGCTGTACATGCCGTTGGTCGTATTGGAAAGGAACGAATTCAGTTTGACCGTGGCGCGGCTGTTACCGTTATCAAGCTCGTCACAAAACGCAATCTTGCCATATTTGTAACAGCGGTAGAAATTCGGGCAGCTGTAGCCGCCGTTCGCGGTCTGGAATCCGAGAATGTCATATTCCTCGTTGATATAGCCGATATCAACACTTTCCACATCAAGAATGTCGCCGATCTGCTGCACCATAAAGGTCTTGCCGCAGCCGGAAGGCCCGATCAGGTAAGGGTTCGCATTTTCCATAACCGCAACAAGCACATCGTCAAACATCTTATGGAAATGCACGCCGTTCTTCATCATTTCCTTCTTGCGTTTCATGGCAAGGGCAAGGCGGTCCTTGAAGCTGACGGATTCATCTAACAAAACGCTCGTGGGCTTCATGGTTTCCTCGACCGCAGACGCGGAAACGACCACGGATGCCGGAGGCATTTCCATGGACGGAGCCGTCTGGTACTCAACCGTAGCTACGGATCCCGAAACCGCCGTAACCGGAACGGTCTGCATGTTCTTTCCGCCCTTTTTCGTTACGGTCGCGGAAGGAACGGACTCGAGTACGGTTACCGTCTCTTTCGCCTTCATATTTTCTTCGTAGATGTCCATCAAATGGTCAATCTTATCGTTCAGTTCCTTCGAGAAGGTCTCGTCGGCAAGAATGTCCTTAATCCGCTCATTTCCGGACAGATACTCCTCCACCCGGGTGATCACGTCACCGGATTCGCGGTTGATCCGAAGGATGTCCCTGCGGGCGCTCTGCACGACGGAATCGATTTCCTTCTTAAGGGAACGAAGGGCTTCATTGCTATCCGTGATCACGCTGTTTACAAGCATGTCCTTATCCGCAAGCACCTCTTTGCGCTGGGCTTCCATGAAGTCGCTGTGGCTCTTGCCCATCTCGCGCGTCAGGTTTTCGACCATTTCCTTTGCGTTGCTTACTTCGGCCTTGCAATGCTTGTCAACGTCCTTGATGATCTTGTCGGAAAGGCCGACCAGGATGTCTGCGCGTTCCGTCGAAAGTTTCAGGGAATCCTGCAGACGGTCAAGGGAAGCCTGCACCATATCAAGCTTCTGCTCGGCGACCAGAATGCGCTCCTCGGAAACATCGTAAACACCGCTCATGCGGCGCATATTTTCGTATTCCTGCTCCGCAATCTGTTTCGGGTCTTCTCCGCCCGCAATCCGGCGGCTGTACTGGATCAGTTCGGCCGTAAACAGGTCCTCTTCCGCGCAGTACGGACGGATCTTCGTACCGAAATCCGTGATCGCATCCAGTTCATCCTGGGAAAACTTGTTCTTTAAAAACGACATTCCCCAGCGGACATAGTTCAGCTTGTCCGTAAACAGATGGAACAGCGTCGGGATAAATCCGTACAAAGCCACCATGTTGTTCGGCTCAAACATGGAGGCATACAGAATCGAAAGGTTCGTAAAATCGGGCGTTCTCTCTTCCAGCACGAACATATGCGCATACATGCTGACCGCATATTTCATGACGTCGCCCCATACAACCTTTCGAAAGTTCGTCGTGTTGTTTGAAATCCGCTCAAGAACCTCGAGATACAGTCCGAACGGCTTGATCGGACACAATTCCGGATTCTCGTGATAATACTTCAGTTCCTGAAACAGCGCCTTCAGTTTGGGCGCTTTTTCATTGTCGAGCAATTCGTATAATTTGTCGTACCTAAGCTCATCCGGATCGTTGTTCTTTTTATTATTGATCAGTCCCATTTTGTTCCCCTGCCTGCGAAATATAGTATTTGTCTGCCAATGAAGTGCGGTAACGTCCGCTCATTCCTCCCCCGCTGTTTCCGAAGAATGTCTGCACGCGTCCGTCCTTTAACAGCATGCGGAGCATACACAGATTGTTCTTCTTAAGGATGACGCCGGTTTCCTGATTCCGTATCATCGTCCAGCTGACCGTTTCGGAGTATTCCGCATCCGGACTCAGAATCGTCCGCAAATAGGTCTTCTTCTGCACATTTCCGAGAAGTTCCTCCTTCTCGCCGAGCGCATATACCATGCCCCATGGAAGGCGGTATACGACGGAAGGCTCAACGCCTTTTTGCAAAAGTTTACGCTCCTCGTCCTTAAGTCCTTCCGGGGAGGGCGTGTATTTCTTTACTTCGTAACTGACTTCCCGTCCCTTAATCTTAACGGAAATTCTCGATTCCATCTCCTTCATGCCGAAGAACAGGCCCCAATGCCCGGAAAGTTCCATCTTCTCCGCGGCAAATGAGATCTCGATCCGTTCGGCATCCACCACGATATCCATAGTCAGATTTTCCAGATTCCGCGGATAGTTTCCGACCGAAATCCGAAGTTCCCCGTCCGATACCTGCCGGATGATCACCGGATGTTCGGTAATGGCGCGAAGCACCTTCAGGCGAAGGACCGCTTTTCCTCTCCAGCCGACGGTTTGTCCGACAACCGTTCCGTTCCGGCCGATCAGCCCTTCCAGTTCGTTGACCAGATATACGGTAAGCGGCAGAAACCGAAGCCCCAGGCGGGATGCAAACGGAATCGCCGGTGTACGTACTCCCTGAAGTTCGAAAAACGGTTTCAGAAACGGCTCTTCACCGGAAGTGATTCCCGCTTCCAGAACGGCCCGCGTGGGCGGATTCATTAAAATCGAGTCACGGTTTTCGGCTTCCTCGTAGAGTTTCATGACCTGCTCGGCCAGCTCTTCGAAGTACGGGTCCAGTTCGCTTAACGTGAACTGTTCTCCTTCATCGCACAAAACCGTTATAGCCGTACATCCGGCCGGCTTTCCGCCCTTTTTCGCCCGGGCGGCGTCCGACGTTCGTACGGCATCGGTAAACTCGTATAAGGATACCATCCGAAGATTCTCCATCCTGCGGATGCGTATTTCCTCTTCCGTCATTTTACGAAGCATGTTTCTCTCCCAATTCAAAATCGAGTGATGCTGTAAGCCGGGTTCTGTCGAAGATGATCATCTGTCTTGACTGCATGTTGCCATGCAGTTCCTCCGCATCCTTCCGAAAGCGGAACGCAACCCACCCGGGAACACGACGGGCAGCCGTATCGTTCCCTGTTCGGTCTTGCTGCGAGTGGGGTTTACACAGCCTCCTCTGTTACCAGAGAAGCGGTAGTCTCTTACACTGCCATTTCATCCTTACCGTCCGAAGACGGCGGTTTCTTTTCTGTTGCACTTTCCTTGGAGTCGCCTCCACCGGACGTTATCCGGCACCCTGCCCTGTGCAGCCCGGACTTTCCTCACCGGCTAAGCCGGCGCGATCATCCGCATCACTCGATTGTCAATAATACCAATGTTTTTACGGAAAAGCAATCCGATTATACGTCGAAGCAGCTTCCGCCCACAAATTCACGGGAAATGCTGTTTCTCGGGATTGCGTCGTCCGGAATGTTTAAGAAGTAGCTGAAGAACTTAAGCAGCCGCTTCGCTTCCACGTATTCCGGGCAGTCCTTCGGGATTCCGAACAGCAAAGGCTCTGCGTACAGTTTCAAAACGGCAAGCTCATAGATGGATGCCGAATTGAACATATAATCCGCCTCTTCCTGGAACGGAAAAATGTAATTCTCCTCCCCGTTGCGGACCGAACCCCACATCGCGATCGTATCCTTTGCCTGCGTGCCGCGGGTTCTCGCGTCACGCACGATACGGCGGAGCAGACGGCCGTCGGTCGTCGGGATCCGGTTGTGGCGGTCTACGTTCAGTTCCGTCAGGGCGCTGATGTAAATCTTATATTTGCTTTCCTTCGGAAGCGAATAGGAAAGCTTGTCATTTAAGCCGTGAATGCCTTCGATAACCAGAATATCATCCGGTCCGAGCTGCATCGTATTGCCGCGGAATTCCTGCTTGCCGGTTTTAAAGTTGAAGGTCGGAAGACCTACCTTCTCGCCGTTTAAAAGCTGCAGCATCTGCTTGTTGAACAGCTCGACGTCCAGTGCCTCCAGACACTCGAAGTTGTAGGAACCGTCGGGGTTCTTCGGACAGAATTCGCGGTTGCAGTAATAGTTATCAAGTCCGATCGGGTGCGGCTTTAAGCCGAGCGCCTTCAGCTGAACCGACAGGCGGTACGAGAAGGACGTTTTGCCCGAAGAGGATGGTCCGGCGATCATGACGAATTTCTTCGTGCCGGCTTCCTTGATCTGCTTTGCCATATCGGCAATCTTCTGCTCCATCAGGGCTTCCTGCACAAGGATCAGTTCCTCGGTTCTGCCTTCCGCGATCAGCTGGTTCAGATCGCCGATGGTATCAACCTCTAAGGATTTGCCCCATTTGTTGGCTTCCTGAAGCGTCTGGTACAGCTTCGGACGGTCTACCGGCTTCGCGGGAACCGAAGGATTCTCCTTATCGGGAAGCATCAGAAGGAAACCTTCCTCATAAGGCACCAGATCGAATACGGTCAGGCACGCCGTGGAGGCAGGCATAAAGCCGTAGAAATAATCGGTATAGCCCGAAAGCATATACACATTGGTTTTCGAGTCAAGACGGTACGAAAGAAGCTTTACCTTGTCCTCCATGCCGGCCTTCTCGAAAAGTTTGATCGCATTGCCGGTATTCATCGACTTCTTCTCGATCATCCGGTCTTCCTTCGTCATCGCGATCATTTCCTTGCGAAGAGTCTCGAGAAACTCCCTGCTGATGCTCGTTCGTCCGATGATCTCGCAGTAAAGTCCCTGCCCGATGCTGTGCTCAACGCGAAGATTGTTACACTCGTCCTGACCGTACAGGCGGTACAATGCCGCCAGCATCAGAAACGTCAGTCCTCGCTCGTAAGTCTTATATCCCGGGTTTGAAGAAATGTCCAGAAACGACACTTCGCAGTCGGAATAAAGCTTCTTAAACAGTTCCTTAAGCGTACCGTTTACCATAGCAAGAATCGGCTCCGGTCCTTTCGGATCCATCTCGCGGTATACACTCTCTAAGGATACGCCTTCCGGAAATTCCTTGCTCACCCCGTTTACGGTTACCATAATATCTGCCATAACATTACCTCTCCTCTGTTATTGATTGAGAATCTCCCGAAGTTCCGCCGTTTCCGCGGCGATTTCGGAAGCCCTCTTACCGATGCATTCCGGATCCTTTATGCGGATCCGCTCAAGCATTTTTTCTTTCTTCCCGAGTTCCTGCCTAAGAAACGAAAGCCAGGTCTCGTCCCGTCTTGCAACGAGAATCCTTCCGTAGCGGTATTCCGCCCCGGTATACGGGATTTCCTCGGCTCCCTTCCCGCAGGCAAATGCGATATAGTATTTGCCGCCTTCCCTGCAGGCACGCTCGTCCGTAATCTTAAATCCGAGGCCGTGCACCGCTTCCCGGACCAGATGGATGTCGGACTGCGGCTGCAGCACCAGCTGTTCCGCCGCCTTTACACATTCACGGCCGCGCCTAAGGATATCGCTCATCAGGATGCCGCCCATGCCGGCGATCACGATACGGTCCGCTTCGCCGGGCTTCAGTTCGTCCATTCCGTCTGAAAGCCTCGTTTCGATCCGCTCCTGCTGATGGAAGAACCGGATGCTTTCCGCTGCACGCGCAAGCGGGCCTTCCCGGACATCCATGGCGATTGCCCGGTTTACGGTACCCTCCCTTACAAGCCAGACGGAAAGATATCCGTGGTCACAGCCGATATCCGCGAGGGCTTCGCCCTTTGATACCATGTCCGCAACCATATGCATACGATCGGATAATCTCATATATTACTCCAGATAATCCCGAAGCTTACGACTTCTCGAAGGATGGCGAAGCTTACGCAGTGCCTTAGCTTCGATCTGACGGATACGCTCACGGGTTACTTCAAATTCCTTGCCGACTTCCTCAAGGGTGCGCTGCCGTCCGTCATCCAGGCCGAAACGAAGGCGGATAACCTTCTGCTCACGGTCGGACAGCGTCTCCAAAACCTCGTACAGCTGGTCGCGAAGCATCGAATAGGATGCGGCGTCCGCAGGCATCGGAAGATGATCGTCCGGAAGGAAGTCACCGAGATGGCTGTCCTCCTCTTCGCCGATAGGCGTCTCCAGGGATACGGGTTCCTGGGAAATCTTCTGAATCTCAAGAACACGCTCTACCGGAATCTTCATCTCCTTAGCAATCTCCTCCGGGCTCGGCTCACGGCCGTAATCCTGCAGGAGCTGGCGCTGTACGCGGATCAGACGGTTGATTGTCTCAACCATATGAACCGGAATACGGATGGTACGTGCCTGGTCTGCGATTGCTCTCGTGATCGCCTGGCGGATCCACCATGTCGCATAAGTCGAGAATTTGAATCCCTTCTTATAGTCGTATTTCTCTACGGCCTTAATGAGACCGAGGTTGCCTTCCTGAATCAGGTCCAGAAACTGCATGCCGCGCCCCACATAACGCTTCGCAATGCTGACAACCAGACGGAGGTTAGCTTCGGAAAGACGCTTTTTGGCTGCCTCGTCGCCGTCCTCCATACGTCTTGAGAGATCCTTTTCCTCCTCCGCCGTAAGAAGCGGCACGCGGCCGATTTCCTTTAAGTACATGCGGACGGGGTCTTCGATACTCACGCCTTCCGGAACGGTAAGGTCAAGGTCATCCAGGTTTCCGAGATTCTCAAGCGTCTCAAGGTCTTCCCCTGCAAGATCGGCGTCGTCATCAAGCATCGGGATGTCATCATCAATCTCCGCCATGGTTTCTTCGCGAAGGATGTCCACGCCATTGCTTTCCAGATAATCGTAAATCCGGTTCATGCTGCCGGGCTGCAGTTCGATGTCCTTGAAGAAATCCACGATTTCCTGATACTCAAGCACATTTTTCTTCTTGCGGGCAAATGCGGACAGCTCCTTCAGTTTCTCCTGGAAACGCATCATCTCCTCGTCCTTCTTCTCGAGGGGCTCGATGTCGGCCGCTTCGTCCTCAAGCGCCGTCTCCACAAGATCTGCGGACATTCCGCCTTCCCGCGCCGGTTCCGTGCGGACTTCTTCGTCCTGCATCAAAACCTCTTCCGGTACCTGCTCTTTCTTCTTTCTCGTTGCCATAGTATTCCCCTTCCCTTCTATTTCATCAGTTTTGTTCTGATCTGATCCAGTTCTTTACGCTTCTTCGCAAGCTGCAGTATTTCCGCAGCCGCGCCTTTCGCCACAGCCTCGTTCTTCTTACGGTCGAGGCTGTCCTTGCAAAGCCTTATGATACTGTCTGCAAGTTCCTTTTTGCGGTCTTCGTCGGACGCTTCCCGAAGAGCCACACCCGTCTCGCAGATTTCCGCGACGAGCGTCTGCTCCTCCTTTGCGTCAAATCTGCTGATGATTGCCGCCGGGTCGATCTTTCCGTTCTTTTGGTACTGTTCAAAGACGAGTTCGGCAACGCTTCGGTACGTGCCTTCCTCAAAGTCCTCCGGCCCGAGGTAATCCTTGATCAAAGCCATAAGCCCGGGATCATCGATGCAGCGCGTCAGTATGATTCTCTGGGATTTGCGTACCGCCGAATCAGGCCCTGCCGCCTTCTGCTCCGTTCTTTCCTCCGGCACGGTGTACGTCTCCCTGGCTGCCGCCCGGAATTCGTTCTGTGCACCGAGCTTATTGACAAGACTCCGGAATTCCTTCCGGTCAAATCCGTAGTCCCTGCAGAACGCATCGATGTAATTGGTCCGCTCGATGTCCTCGCTGAACCCGAGAATCCGCTCCGCGACTTCGGTCTGGAATGCTGTCTTATCCTGCGGGTCGTTCAGATCGTGCCGCTGCTCGATCACCTTTACCTCAAACACGAAACTCGTGCTCGCGTTTTTGATCCGTTCCTCATAGGCTTCCCTTCCGAGCGCTTTGATGAACTCATCCGGGTCCTTATACGGCGACATGTTCAAAACCTTCGCCCGGATGCCCGCCTCGGCGAGAATCGGGATGGCACGGTTGGCTGCCGCCTGTCCCGCGCCGTCGCTGTCGTAGGTGATCACAACATCCTTCGTATACCTCGAAAGCAGTCTTGCCTGCATTCCCGTTAAGGAAGTGCCCAGGGAAGCGACTGCATTGTCGAATCCTGCCTGGTGCAGTGCGATCGTGTCCATATAACCCTCGCACAACAGCATGTAAGGCTGTCTCGTCTTTCTTGCAAGGTGTAGCCCGTAAAGATTACGTCCCTTATCAAAAATGTCCGTCTCGGGCGAATTTAAGTATTTCGGAAGGGCGTCCCCCATGACGCGTCCGCCAAATGCGATGACCTTGCCGTTCCGGTCAAAAATCGGGAACATAACGCGGTTAAAAAACTTGTCGTTCACGCCGCGGCGCTCATCAAAGGTGAACAGCCCCGATTTTGCGAGGAATGCATCATCGTATCCCTCTTCCTTCAGATACTTGTATAAAGAGCCGTCGCTGTATCCGATACCGAAGTTTTTCATCGTTTCCGGGCTGAGTCCACGGTTTTCGATGTATTCCTTCGCGTACTTTCCCTTTTCCGAATAAAACATCCGGTAATAATAGGTTGCGGCCTTCTTATAAAGTTCAAACATCCTCTCCCTGCGGTCCGCCGCACGTCTTGCCTCTTCCGTCATATTGTATTTCGGAAGAGTGATCCCGACGCGTCCCGCCAGGTTTTCAACGGCTTCCGGGAAGGTGATGTTCTCGTATTCCATCAGGAATGTGAATACGTTGCCGCCTTTGCCGCAGCCGAAACATTTATAGGTCTGACGGGCCGGATTCACGCTGAACGAAGGCGTTTTCTCACTGTGGAACGGGCAGAGTCCCTGATAGTTGCTGCCCGCCCGTTTCAGAGAAACATAGCTGCCGATCACGCCGACGATCTCGTTCCTGCTCCGGATCTCGTCAATCAGTTTTTCGTCATAATACATTTAATAAACACCCCAGGCTTTCGGGATCACCAGATCCATATACTTCGATACGGCGTATTTGTCTGTCATGCCCGCCACATAGTCTGCCACCACAACGGAGAGTTTCTCGCCCTTCTCAAGAAGCATCTGATACTCGCCGCCCAGCAGATCGGGCTTCCCCATATAGTAATTGAACAGGTATTCCACCATCGCTTCGGCCTTGTATTCCTCCCCTTTGGCCGCAGGATTGGTATAAACTTGCTCAAACATGTATTTCCGAAGGTCCGCCATTGCCCTGCTCATCTCCGAAGACATCAGGATTTCGGCCTTTCCGTAGCTTTCCGAGATGATGTCGTGCACCATCGTATTCAGGCGTTCCTTTAAGGAATGCCCGAGATATCCGGTCAGGTCGGAAGGAATATCCTCTTCGCGGATGATCTGTCCGCGGATGGCGTCGTCGATATCGTGATTGTAATAGGCAATCTTATCGGAAAGCCGTACCACGCAGCCTTCAAGGGTTGACGGATGGCCGCTTGTCTGATGGTTCAGGATGCCGTCCAGTACTTCCTTTGTGAGGTTCAGCCCCTGTCCGTTCTTCTCTAAATATTTTACGACACGCACGCTCTGCTCGTTGTGCCGGAAACCGCCTTCACAAACCCGCGCCAGCGCTCTCTCGCCCGCATGTCCGAAGGGCGTATGCCCGAGATCATGTCCGAGCGCGATGGCTTCCGTAAGATCCTCATTCAAACGTAATGCCTTCGAAACGGACCTCGCAATCTGGGAAACCTCCAGGGTGTGCGTCATACGCGTCCGGTAATGGTCTCCGTTCGGCGTAAGAAATACCTGCGTTTTATCCTTCAGACGGCGGAATGCCTTTGAATGAATGATCCGGTCCCGGTCTCTTTGAAATACCGGACGGATGTCGCACTGCGGCTCTTCCCGCTCACGTCCTTTCGAGCAGTCGGAAAATGTGGCGTACTCGCTCAGCATTTCATGTTCCCTGCGTTCTAACATGATACGAATGTTCTCCATAAACTCCCGCACTCCCCTTTCTTAAACCCTGCACCGATCCGTTTTTCGCGATACCGCTATATACTTTATTCAATATGGAACAGGGATTTCCTTTTTCCTTTTTGTATTTTTTGAAGAAAAATGCTATAATAAGGTTCTCAAATGCCCCAACGGGCCGATTCGGAGTGAATGATGAACGAATTATGCGATTTGATCAAACAGACGTTGGATGCCAACCCCGGTTTTACGCAGGCGTATACGGGGGTTGTCCGCATTGTCTTCATCGTCATTTCCCTGCTGTTTCTTTCCTCGGCCGTACTGTCACTGTTCCGCCTCCCGAGGAAGCCTGAAATCTTCGCGCGCCTTTGCAGACGGAACGGACACGACCTAAGCCTTACGCACTGGGAAAGCATTATCGGCCGCTCCCGCTCCGCGGACATAACCGTGCACGATTCGTCCATAAGCCGTCTGCATGCCGTTATCGCACGCGGCGCCGAGGACCGCTGGCACATCTATGATCTTGACTCGAAATGCGGCACGTTTCTGAACGGCCACGAGATTGACGGTGAAGCGGAGCTACATTACGGCGACCTCATCATGGTCGGAAACAGCGAGCTTACCTTCACCGCGATCAGCGAGGAAGAACGACGCGAAACCAACTCGGAACGCGGTCTTGCACGCCCTGTATCGCCCTGGGGTCCGGTTGTGCTCTTAACCATCCTGCAGATTCTTTTATGCTTCCAGCTTGTGATATCGAAGCAGGTGCCGGCCGCCCGCTATATCATCCCCACATTTGCCGTATTCACGGTTGTTATGTGGGTATATTTCATTGTCATGCATTTCTTTAAGCTGGTCGGCTTTGAGCTTGAGCTGATTGCCTTCTTTCTGACGACAATCTCCCTTTCCGTGACGACTTCGTGTAACTATACGCTTCTTTTCAAGCAACTGCTCTCGGTCATCTGCGGAATCATCCTGTTTCTTGCCCTCGGTATCGTCTTAAAGGACCTGAATCTCGTGAAAAAGCTGCGCTGGTTCGCCGCTGCAGCCGGAATCGGACTGCTCGGGCTGACGCTGCTCCTCGGACACACCAAATACGGCGCGACCAACTGGATCAACATCGGATCTTTCAGTTTCCAGCCTTCCGAGATCGCAAAGCTTTGCTATATTTTCGCCGGCGCATCCACGATGGACCGTCTGTTCCGAAAGCGTAACTTAAGCCTGTTCATGGTCATGTCCCTTGTCATGATGATGCTTCTCGGCCTTATGAGCGATTTCGGCGGCGCGGCCATCTTCTTTATAACATTTCTCGTTATTTCCTATCTCCGCTCCGGAGATTTTGCAACGCTTCTTCTGATCACGGGCGGCGCTTTTTCGGGCGGTGCCATGGTTTTGATCGCGAAGCCTTACATCTGGCAGCGTTTTGCAACCTGGCGGCATGCCTGGGAATATGCTTCTTCGGGCGGTTACCAGCAGGTAAGGACCATGACGGCGATTGCCTCCGGCGGACTGTACGGCGTAGGCCCCGGCGCAGGCTTTTTAAAGCGTGTTGCGGCTTCGGATACGGACCTCGTGTTCGGACTTGTCTGCGAGGAATGGGGACTGATCGTCGGCTGCCTGATCGTCGGGTGTATCATTGCTCTTGCGGCATTTGCCATCCGCTCCTGCGAGATGAGCCGCTCGAGCTACTATTCCATTGCGGCCTGCTCCGCCACTTCGATGATTATATTCCAGACTGCCCTTAATATCTTCGGTTCGGTGGATATGCTGCCGCTGACCGGCGTAACCTTCCCCTTCGTTTCCAACGGAGGGTCTTCCATGATGTTCGCATGGGGTCTTCTCGCCTTTTTGAAGGCAACCGATACGCGCCCGAACGCAAGCTTTGCGAACGCCGTATATTATCGAAGACGCAAAGCGAAGAACAACAAGACGCAGGATTCTACCCTGCCCGAGCGAGGTGATGGCAATGAGGAAAATTGAACAGCGCGTCCGCTTTTGTAAACTGATCCTGCTCGCATTTGTCTTCGGCATCCTTGCATTTCTCGTCCGCTTTGCAAAGCATTCCGAAGAATGGTATACGCAGCCGTACAATAAGAACCTGTATGCTCAGTCGGGAGAACTTCTGACCGGTACGATCACAGACCGGTATGGGGCCATTCTTTCGGGTGTTACAGACGGGCACCGGTACTATTCCGCCCTTCCTTCCGTGCGTCTTTCAACGCTTCATACCATTGGCGACAGGAATAACAAAATCGGTACCGGAGCGCTTACCAATCTGCGCGAATATCTGGTTTCTTACGATACGAAAAAGGGTGCGGCGGCCATTACCGATCAGGGAAATACCGTTTCGTTAAGCCTTGCGGCCGACGCCTGTGCGACTGCTTATACCGCCCTCGACGGGCGGTCCGGCTGCGTCGGCGTATACAATTATAAGACCGGTGAGATTCTGTGCCTCGTTTCGACCCCGACCTTTGATCCGGACAACATTCCGGAGAATATTGAAGAATCGGAAGCCTATCAGGGCGTCTACGTGAACCGCTTCTTCCACTCCACCTACGCTCCCGGTTCAGTCTTTAAAACGGTGACGCTGCAGGCCGCGCTGGAACAGATTCCGGGGCTTACGGCACGCACATTTGTCTGTGAAGGAAGCGTCCGCGTCGGCGACAATACCGTAAACTGTCCGCAGAAACACGGCAGTCTGACGCTGGCGGAAGCCTATGCCTGCTCCTGCAACTGTACGTTTGCACAGCTGGCCGTAGAGATTGGCGGCGACAAGATGAGCGAATATGTACAAAAAACCGGTCTCACCTCCTCCTATAAGATTCACGGAATCACCACCGCAAAGGGGTCGTTTGAGCTTGCCTCCGCAACGGTGAACCGCCTCGGCTGGGGCGGCGTCGGACTGTACCACGACCTGGTCAATCCCTGTGCTTTGATGATCTATTACGGGGCGATTGCGGGAGGCGGAAAAGCCGCGGTTCCCACTTATCTGCATGAAGTACGGGATGAAAAAGACCGTCTCCTTGCGATTCCGGATCCTGTTTTCACGGAGGAACTCGTGAATCCTTCGACAGCCTCTACCTTAGCCTATTATTTGAAGAATAACCTGATTGCGTCTTATGACCGGACGCGTTTTCCGAATGTTCCGATCGGAGCAAAATCGGGCACCGTAGAACAGAATACCGGCAAATCCAACAGCTGGTTTGCCGGTTTCGTGGACTCCGAAGAGTATCCGTATGCATTTGTCGTATTCGTCGAACACGGCGGCTCAGGCAGTCGTGTCGCCGGCGAGATCGCCGCTTCGGTCCTTAAGGCGCTCATTCCGGTCCCGTAGGCTGTATGCGCAGCCGCAATAGTCCTGGCGGTACAGATCGTACTCGCGGGACAATTCGATGGAACGAAGGTATCCGCCCTTCTTCTTAAAATCCGAAGTCAGATACGGAACACCGATTTCAGAAGCAATCTGCTCCCCGATCGTATTGAGAAGGGGAGCATTTTTTAACGGGCTGATGGAAAGCGTCGTCGTAAAGTAGTCAAAGCCCTCTTCCGCCGCCTGCCGTCCCGCGTAATTAAGCCGCAAACGAAAGCATACCTCACACCGCTTTCCGCCCTCGGGCTCGTTCTCAAGCCCTTTGACCGCCTCGAAGAATTCCTTCGGGTCATACGCGCCGATCTGAAGCGTTACCGGATACTTAACGGGCATCTCGGAAATAAGCCGTTCAATCTCACGGGCGCGTTTTTCAAACTCATCGGGACTCGTAATATTCGGGTTATAGAAACATACCGTAATCCGGAAATACTGCGAGAGATACGAAAGCACGTAGCTGCTGCACGGCGCACAACAGGCATGTAACAGCAAAGAGGGCACAGAGCCCTCTTTTTGTATGCGTTCAATCGTCTGATCCAGTTCTTTTTGATAATTTCTTACTTGCATTGGCTGATAATCTCTTTTAACGCGGCATACAATGCTGCCATTTCTTCATCGGTACCGATCGTAATGCGAAGGCGGTTGTCTATCCGCGGCTTCTTCCAGTAGCGGACGTAAATATTCCGCTTCTTCAGTTCCTTCTGAAGGTACTCGGCCGGAACCGATTTATGCGTTACGAACAGGAAGTTCGTCTTCGAATCCGGGAAGGAAAATCCCAAAGCTGCCATCTCTTTCTTAGCCGCTTCCCTCGTTGCAATGACCTTTGCGCAGATCTTCTCAAAGTAAGGCCTGTCGCTTAAGGAAGCAACGCCGGCAACAATGCTCGGACGGTTCAGCGTATAGGAATTATAGGAATATTTAACATCATTGATGGCTTTGATCAGCTCGGGGTTCCCGACTGCAAAACCGATCCGGAGTCCTGCTAACGAGCGGGATTTTGAAAACGTCTGCGTAACAAGCAGATTCGGGTATTTCGCCACAAGCGGAATTGCGCTCGTACCGCCGAAATCCACATATGCTTCATCCACGATCACGACGCATTCCGGATGTCTTTTTACAAGTTCCTCCACGCGGTCGATGCCGAGTTCAATTGACGTCGGTGCGTTCGGGTTGGCGATAATGATACCGCCCCACTGCCCGTCATAATCGTCAATGTCTATCGTATAATCGTCCTTTAACGGGATCATCTTGTACGGAATCCGGAAGAGTTCCGCCCACACGTCATAGAACGAATAGGTGATATCGGGAAATGCAATCGGCTTCTCGCCCGCAAAGCAGGTCAGAAAGCTCATTCCGATAACGTCGTCCGAACCGACTCCGACGAAAATCTGCTCGGGCTCCAGATTGTATTCCTTCGCCAAAGCCCTGACAAGCGGACCGATGGACGGATCCGGGTATTTTCTGAGAAGCTCCGCATCGTCGGTGTTGAGAATCTCCTGCACGGCAGGCGCCGGCGGATACGGATTCTCATTCGTATTTAACTTGATGACCTTCCCCGCAGGCTGCTCGCCCGGAACATAGGGTACAACCCTGCGGATATTGTCCATAAATGTATTACTCATTGTCTCCTGTGACCTTTCCGAAGAATTCGGATCACTTTAAGCCGTAATCCTTTGCCAGGCTTTCAAATGCCGGAAGGGAACGGACGATCATGTCATAATCCACGCAATATGCGATACGCAGATATCCCGGACCGCCGAAACCGCTGCCTGCAACCAAAAGCAGATGGTATTTCTTCGCCGCGGCAACAAATGCCTTATCGTCTCCGCCCGGTGCCTTCACGAACAGGTAGAATGCGCCCTGCGGCTTAATACAGGTGTAGCCGTATTCGGTAAGTTTCGTGTAAAGCAGTTCGCGGTTACGGTTGTAAATCTCAACGTCAACCTTAGCATCAAGAACACGCTTGATCGTTCTCTGAATTAAGGACGGAGCGTTTACGAAGCCGAGTACACGGTTGCTTGCTGCTGCGCCGGGGATAATCTCATCGGCATCGTCCAGCTCGTCGGGCATAACCAGGTATCCGATACGCTCGCCCGGAAGGGAAAGGGACTTACTGTAGGAATATCCTACAATCGTATTGCGATAGTATTTGGTCAGATACGGAACGGTAACGCCGTCGTATACGAGTTCGCGGTAAGGTTCGTCCGCAATCAGATAGATCGAGGTTCCGAATTCCTTCTGTTTCGTCTCCAGAACGGAGGCAACCATGCGGATAATCTCCTCGGAGTATACAACGCCGGTCGGGTTGTTCGGGTTGTTAATGATCAAAGCCTTCGTCTTAGGCGTAATTGCCGCAGCAAGGTTATCAGCAACCGGCATAAACGTATCGGGATCGGTAGCAACCGTAACAAGCTTGCCTGCGAAGTTGTTCACATAGTTGCGGTATTCGCCGAAGAACGGTGCAAAGGTAAGAACTTCGTCGCCGGGATTCAGCAAAACCTTAAAGATAACGTTCAATCCGCCTGCTGCGCCGACAGTCATAAGGATATTTCTTGCATGGAAATTCGTTCCGAAATTGCTGTTCAGATGCTCTGCAACAGCCTCTCTGACATCCTCGTATCCGGCATTGTTCATATAGCCGTGTACGGTGTTCGGATTCTCCTCCGTGAGGACGGCAAGCATGGCTTCCTTTACTTCCTTCGGGGGCTCAACGCTCGGGTTTCCGAGGCTGTAATCATATACATTTTCCTTACCGACTTCCTTCGCCATCCGGGCGCCCTCTTCAAACATGGCGCGGATTGCGGAACCGTTGCGGTTCAGGTTTAATACCACTTCGCTGATCATTCCTTCGTTTCCTCTTCCTTTTCCTTATCTTTCTTCGGCTGATTCTCCTCGCCGTAACCGTAGCCGTAGCCGTAACGGGAGTACTTCTTGCCGTAGTATTTGCCGTAATAGCTCTTCTGCAGGTAGTTCTGCTTGTAATCCACCTTGTTGAGTACGACGCCGAGTGCTTTACAGCCGCTTCGTCCGAGCTGCTCTAACATCTTCTGAGCCAAATGATACTTAACATTACCCTGGCTGATAACGAAGATCGCGCCGTCACAGTACTGGGAAAGCACGGCGGCATCAGTTACATTGGCCATCGGAGGCGTATCTAAGATAACATAGTCGTAATGCTCTCTGAGTGCATTCAGCATGGCACTGAACCGCTTCGTATTGAACAGCTCAACGGGGTTCGGCGGATATGCGCCGGAGAAAAGAATATGCAGGTTCTTTACGTCCGTCTCACAGATGCAGTTTTCAAGGCTCTGCATGCCGGTCAGGAAATGCGTAAGACCGTAAATCTTGCTGTCCGCCGAGAATTTGTTTAATACAACCGACTTACGAAGGTCGCAGTCGACATAAATCGTACGCTTTCCGAGTTCCGCGATGGAGCGGGCAAGGTTCAGGGAGGTGTTGGATTTGCCTTCACCGGGGAAGGTACTGGTCAGCATGATGACACGCATATCGGTGCCGCAGAACTGAACATTGGTACGGAAGTTTTTAATAGCTTCCTTTTGTGCAAATTCTTCAGAGGGTTTCTCCAGAAAAACAACGCTCTGCATGATTATTTATCCCCCTTTCCGAAATACAGTCTCTTGGCTTTCTTCATATCCGCACGGTATTCCGAACGCTTTCTCTTGGGAGCTTCGTTCTCATCAAGCGGAATCGTTCCGAGTACGGGAAGACGCAGATATTTTTCCACGTCGGTATCGGTCTTGATCGTATCGTCGGTGATGAACCGAAGAACGATGATGCCGCAGACGATCAGGAAACCGATTGCCGCGCCGATAACCGTATTCTTCTTAACGTTCGGGGCAGAAGGACTTGTCGGAACAACCGCGTAATCAATGATGCTCGCTTCGGTCTTCATCTTCGAATTGATCGCGCGTACCAGCACGTCAGCCAGCGCGTCCGCAAGTTTCTTGGCGTTGTTCGGGTTCTTATCCTGAATGCTAACCACAAGCATACGGGAATCGCTTGGAACGGAAACATGGATTTCACTCTTCAATTGTGCATAAGTATATGTTGCTTTGTTCGGGTCGGCCGGATCATACTGCAGATTCAGATCGGCAATAACCTGCTCGATAACGGCATGGCTTCCTGCCAGAATCTCGTAGTCCTTTACCAGTGCGTTACTGGCGGCGATATCCGAAGATGTCAGGGAGTTCTCATTGTTACGGTTCAACACGCAAAGCGTACAGCCGGCGGTATATTCCGGTGAAACAAAGAATCTGCTGTAGGCAAATGCAACCGCACCGCATACAACGGTGACGCAGATAATTGTCAGAATTCTCGACAATAATACGTAGAACAGTTCGGAAAGATTTATGGTATCCGTCTGTTCTGAAGAGTTTGGTTTGTTATCCATTGTTCCTCCTTAAATAACTGCCATAGCAGGCGAAGCTCCTGCCATGACAGTCAAATTTTCACATTTTGTATAATCGATTCGGCATTGCGGCACAAAACTGTTTCCGCGTATTCTTCCCCGAAGTTCGAACTTATATAATCTGCGCATTCCGAAAGCTTCGGAATCCTGTGATGAGCGCCGTGCGCATCGGTTGCGACAAAGGAGACGATCTTCTCGGAAAGCATTTTTCTTGCCAGTTTCCGGATCTTGGGACCGTCCTCCCCCATGATGCTGTCGGCGTTCATCTGAATATAACAGAATGAAGCAATATGGCTGCGGAACGCTTCCTCCTCAAAGGCGAAATACCGTTCTGCATGAGCCACAATCGGCCAGTATCCTGCTGCCAGAATGTCCATCAGGCGTCTTTCGATAATCTTTCCGGGCGTATAAGGGGAAAACTCCGCCAGGAAATACCTGCTGTCAGCGAGCGTACCGCTCAGGCCTCTGTCAATATCATCGACAATACTGCCGGACGCGGCAAAGCATTCGCAGCCCTCGTAGATTCTGAGGTCCGGAAAGAACTTCTGCGCAATCTCCCGCAGATGCTTCACGCGGATCACGCGCTCCGCTTTGCCGGTATCGAATGTTCCGGGCTGATAATGCGGTGTGCAGATGATGCCGCGGATTCCGTCGTCATATGCCATCTTTAACATCTGGGCTGTGACCTCGGGATTCCGCGCTCCATCATCAATTCCGTTTAAAATGTGGCAATGAATGTCAAAGTAATACATACCGTTAGAAAACAAACTCCTTACTCGGGCTTAAACTCATTGTTCACGAAGCGACCTTCCCGTACCCGGCCACTGACAAATACCATACGTCCGTTTCCGTGACGGTTATTGTCCTTCCAGTCACCCTCATAGTAGTCTCCGGTGGACCAGGTGAAGCGGCCGACACCGTCACGCATACCTGCGCGGAAGCTTCCTTCATAGCGGCTGCCGTTTGCATATGTATAAATACCGACACCATCCGGCAGATCCTTCTCATTCACCTGACCGGCATAACGGTTGCCGTTCTTATACGAGATGGTCTTCGTCTCGCGAACCGGCTTCGGCTCCTCCGCAACCAGTGCAGGCTCCTCCGCAACCAGTGCAGGCTCCTCAGGAATCTCTTCAGCATTTTCTTCAGAAGTTTCTTCGGAGGTTTCCTCCGTGGTTTCCTCAGCAGTTTCCTCAGCAGTTTCTTCCGTGGTTTCCTCGGTAGTTTCTTCGGAAGTCTCCTCTGCGGTCTCCTCTGCGGTCTCCTCAGCGGTCTCCTCAGCGGTTTCTTCCGTGGTTTCCTCAGCAGTTTCTTCTGTGTTTTCTTCCGTGGTCTCCTCAACGGTTTCCTCGGTAGTTTCTTCGGAAGTCTCCTCTGCGGTTTCTTCCGTGGTCTCCTCAACGGTTTCCTCGGTAGTTTCCTCTGCAGTCTCCTCTGCGGTTTCTTCCGTGGTTTCCTCAGCAGTTTCCTCGGTAGTTTCTTCGGAAGTCTCCTCTGCGGTTTCTTCAGAAGTCTCTTCCGCTGTCTCCTCGACAGTTTCTTCGGTTGCTTCAACCGCATTCTCAACTGCTGCCACAGTCTCTTCAACTGTTTCGGTTACTTCTTCAGCCGTTTCTTCAACCGTTTCAGCAGCATCTTGGACAGTCTCTTCAGCTACTTCCGTGGCTTCCTCAACCTTATCCTCAACTGTTTCCGCAACATCTTCAACAGTTTCTTCAACCGTTTCTGTAACTTCTTCAGCCGTTTCTTCAACTGATTCGGTTACTTCTTCGTACTTATCTTCAACTGTTTCAGCTATATCTTCTACAGTTTCTTCAACCGTTTCCGTGGCTTCTTCAACTTTATCCTCAACTGCTTCCGCAACATCTTCAACAGTTTCTTCAGCGGTTTCGGTTACTTCTTCAGCAGTCTCTTCAGCTGCTTCCGTGACGTCGCCAACCTTTTCGTCAACTGCCTCTACAATATCTTCTACGGTTTCTTCAACCGTTTCAGCAACTTCTTCATCCTTATCTTCAACTGTTTCCGTAACATCTTCTACAGATTCTTCAACCGTTTCGGTTACTTCTTCAACGGTTTCGATGGCTTCTTCAACAGTCTCTTCAGCAGTTTCTTCAACAGCCTCGGTAACTTCTTCTACCGTCTCCTCAGCCGCTTCCTTTACTTCCTCTACGGTCTCTTCAACTGTTTCTGCAACCTCTTCTGAAACCTCTTCAGCGTTCTCGGTTACTTCCTCAACCGTCTCTTCAACCGTCTCCGCGATCTGCTCAACAGGAGCAATCACATCTTCCGCAACCGGAGCGACGATGGCGTCTGCAACAACATCTTCCGTAACCGGAGCGACGATAGCGTCTGCAACAGGCTCTTCCTTAACAGTTTCGTCCACATAAGGCTCAGCGGAGATTTTAACACCATTCTCCCAAACCTGCTTCTCACGGGTTCCGTCCGCATAGATCATGAGGCCTTCGCCGTTCTGACGATTGTTGCTCCATTCTCCTTCAAATACGTCGCCATTCTCGTAACGAAGAATTCCGTGTCCGGAAAATGCGCCGGCTTCGAAGTTACCCTGGTAGCTTTCACCGCTCTTCTTGGTGAATTTGCCCTGGCCGGACTTCATGCCGTTCTCCCAGTTTCCTTCGTAGATGCTGCCGTTACCATATGTCAGAACGCCCTGGCCGTGACGCTTGCCGGCATAATATCCGCCCTCGTAAATATCTCCGTTCGGATAGATCATGAGGCCGATTCCCTGACGGCGTCCGTCATAGAAATCGCCTTCATACATCTGGCCGTTTGCGTATGTCTCGGAGAAGTATCCGGTCTTTCCGAGAGGTTCTGCGGGCTTTTCGTTATTCTCTTCCTTAACAGTTTCCGCAACCGTTTCGGGAATTGCTTCCTTAACTTCTTCCGCTGCCGTTTCTGTAGAAGCAGCTTCTTCCTTCGTTTCTTCAGCCGTATCAGCAAACGCCTCGGCAACTTCTTCCTTCACTTCTTCAGTGGCTTCAACCGCCTCAGTAGTTTCTTCCTTCACTTCTTCAGTGGCTTCAACCGCCTCAGTAGTTTCTTCCTTCACTTCTTCAGCGGTTTCAGCAACTTCCGCGGTTTCAGCGTTTGCAGTGATTTCTTCAAAAGCTTCCTCAATAGCCTTCGCTGTCTGTTCAACGGACTCTTCAGCAGTATCAACCGTTTCTTCGGCCTTTTCGGTTACTTCCTCAATGGTTTCCTCAACCTTTTCTGCAACTTCGTCGACCGTCTCCGGAACGGTTTCCATAGCTTCTTCAACAACTTCGGTTGCTTCTTCAACCGTATCCGCTACCGCTTCGGCTGCTTCTTCAGCGGTTTCTTCTACATTTTCCGCAGCTTCTTCAACTGTTTCCGCAGTTTCTTCTATTGCTTCATTAGTTTCCTCAGCGGTTTCCGCTACCGCTTCTGCAACTTCCTCAGTGGTTTCTTCCACTGCTTCAACAGCTTCTTCTACAGGTTCTTCAACCGCTTCGTTAACAGTTTCTTCCATGTTGTCCGCCGTTCTGCCATAAGATACCGTGGGAACAGGGCTTTCGATTGGCGAATCATAAACTATTTCGGCGGACATGCCGTCGTCACCGTAAATCGTGTTATCCTCTATAACGATCGGAGTCTCAGTGGGCTTAGTCTCTTCCGCCGGCTGCTTTTCCTCCTCTTCATCATCAAACAGTGCGTCAAAGGAAGGAAATTCGTCTCCCGGCTTATAAAGTGCCGTCTCAAGGAAGGAATCTTCTGCGGGATTCTCCTCGTAGGCCGGAGGGAATCCGTCACGCATAAATACGGCAACCGGAGCCTCTTCCTTCGCCTTTTCCTCAAACTCTTCCTTCTCAACCGGCTGATCCGGAATCAGATAATTCTCATCGTTCTCTTCGGCTGCCTCGTCCGAAACCGGTCCGTCAGTCTTCTCCGATGTTACTTCTTCGGCAGGCTCTACCGATTGCTCTTCGGATGCCTCGGCCGGCTGTTCCTCAGAAACGCCGTTTACATCAACATCAGGAGCCGAAACTTCCGTTTCAGCCTCTTCCTCTGCATTTTCGTCCTCGGGTTTGGTTCCGCGGATTGCGTTATTGATTTCATCCTCAACGTCGCTCACAGGTTCTGCGGCATAGAAGCGGTCTCCGCCTTCCTTCTGTGCTGCCTGCTGCTCACGAAGCTGCGCGATCATCCGGTCGCGCTTCTCCTTTGCCAGACGACGGCGTTCATTCTCTTCTGCAAGTTCTTCCTCTTCCTGACGCGCAAGCTCTTCCTGTTTTCTGAGGAACGACTGAATCTGCTCGTCATCAGGTTTCTCACGGAACGCGCAGACACCGTTAATCCAGAAGCCTTCCTCCGCATGACCGTCATGGAAGAACATCTTTCCCATGCCGTTCGGCAGATCATTGCTCCATTCACCGTCATATTCACGTCCGTCACCGAAAAAAACATGCCCGCTGATCAGGCGTCCCTGCTCATAATATCCCTCGAGAACATTTCCGCCCGGAAGCGACTCTTCGCCGTAGCCGTCGTATTTGTCGTGAACCCACTCACCGTCGTAATAAGCTTCGTTGCGGAACACAAGCTTCCCCTTGCCGTGCCGCATACCGTCCTTAAATTCTCCGCGGTAATACTTCCGGGAGTCCCCTTCATTATATGTCAGCTCGCCGCGTCCGTTCGGAATTCCGTTTCTCGTCTTTCCGTAATACCGGCCTTCCGGGAGCAACAGTTCCTGCTCTTCAAGAGGGGCAGTCTCCTGCTGTGTATTCATCTTGAAACGACATTTTACACACAAGCCATCCCCGCCGGCTTTGTTTTCTTTGCAAACGATACATAACAATTCCGCCATACAGCAACCCTCCTTCAAATAACCGCACCTTCTCGCGGTACCGGCCCTGTCAATGAAAACAGGCCCGACCCCATAGGCATACTATGCCTATCTATCATAATACCAAGTTTAGGCAGAAAATTCCATAGGGAAAATGAGAAAAAACGTGCAAAAAACAAGTTTTCCGGCATTTCAGAGCGGATTTCTTTCTTCCGTAGGAAGAAGTATCCGGTTTTTGACAGATATTTTTACGGTTCCAGGCTCAGCAGGCTCTTATTCGGAGACAGGGTGCGCAATAAAACAAGCAGGCACCGAGGCGGAAACCACCACGTTACCTGCTATTTTTAACTCTCTTCGTGATTTTTGCGTAACAAGGCTTGTTACATTATATTCGTTATTTTGTGTAACAAGGGTTTGTTATGTTAGAGCATAAAGCTTATGCAGGAAAATTGCGAGATAACGTTCCGCCGTTCATCTCGATAAATCCGAATTTGTTAATCAAAAACTTCCCTTATCGAATCATCATAGTTTTCTGTGATTAGGGTAATCTGTTCTCCATTAGATCTGTAACCATCTATGACCTGATGATTATCTTGTTTCATTTGTTCAGCTGTACAATAAGAATCATCAAGCCTTGTTTCGATATCAGAGGCATGTGATTTTATTTCTTCAAAATGCGAATCTATATATTCATCTGACATAGCAAGGCAGATGAATCTTATCGACTGAAGATACTGCTCACCAAAACTATTCCTCCAATCAAAAGGTATATAGCAGCCTTCAACAATAAGGTTCTGCTCATTCTCAATAGCAGTCTTTATTATCTCTCGAACGATTGGCCAAAGATAGTCTGTAAGTTCAACATCGTCTTCTGTGGTGAGAAAAGAACCGGTCTCCCGATTCTTCTCAAAAACATTTCACTTTGTTTATACGCGCTATTTGCGCTTTCTTTTTCCTGTATTATCGGATCCGCGGATTTCTTCATGATAAAAATAATCCACGATTACCGGATGCCCCTGCGGAACCCTTCCATAAGGCATTTCATTATCCACAAACGGGCAATCATACTTCTCGGCAAGTTTCTCGGCTTTGTTTTCCAGAGCCTCGAAATAGCTTCTGTTATGCTTGTTATAAATCTCATCATAGAGCGGCACTAAATCAGGATACTCTTCAGCGATATAGTCCATAACGGTATTCTTAAATCCGCCTCTCAGATTAAGATTCTCCAGCCAAAACAGATCACATTGGTCTTTTACACGTTCAAAGATAGCCTCAAAATCCGTAATGCCCGGAAATACCGGGGATACAAAGCATACTGTCCTGATACCGGCGTCATATATCTGCTTCATCGCAGCAATCCTTCGTTCAATGGAAACCGCTGCATCCATATCGTCCTTGAACTTCTCGTCCAGCGTATTGATCGACCACGATACTGTTACCTGTCCGAGCTCTTTTAGCAGGTCAATATCTCTCACCACAAGGTCGGATTTTGTGCAGATCAGAATATCTGCTCCGCTCCCCCGCAGCTGTTCAAGCAGTTTCCTTGTGTTTCCGAACTCTTTTTCCTGCGGATTATACCCGTCTGTCACGGAGCCGATCACAACGCGCTGTCCGGCATATTTCTCAGGGTGCTTGATTTCAGGCCAGTGCTTGATATCAAGAAATGTTCCCCACTCTTCCGTATGTCCTGTAAACCTTTTCATGAAAGAAGCGTAACAATACTTGCAGGCGTGCGTGCATCCGACATACGGATTCACAGAATACCCTCCCACCGGCAAGTTTGACTTTGTCATGATATTTTTGGTTTCCACATCCCTTATCAGGATATCTTCCGTTCTCACTTCTTCCATGCCCGCTGTACCTCCAATACCTTCTCAAATGCTTCAGGAAATTCCTGCACCATATTTCCATCGCCTATGATCGATTCAAGATCTTCCTTCATAAAAACAGGTATATTCCTTTGATGCGCCTGATCCGTAAGCGACCATGCCCATTCCGGCTCAGTACGGATTTTTCTGCTCTGAGCGCCTGTCATGGTTCCTACAACGATCCAATCAATACCAGAAAGATCGACCTCTCCAGGATCATCAAAAAGCGGCTCAAAGGTCACATGATAATGCTTTGCCCTTACATGATTCCTCAATGCTTCAATGCGCCAGAGTTCTGATCTTCTGGTAACCGTCACCCCAAACCAGGCGTTCTCAAGATCCGTTTCAAAATCCAGGAGATCAGGCCTTTTTGACAAAAATAAAAACTGATGCTGCGGATTTTTCCGGATCTTTTCAAACACCTCTTCTCGCCATTCTTCTTTCCATCCCGCAAGATCACTCATACCGGTCAGAAGGAAATTCTGCGGTCTTGCCTTGTCCATCATTTTAAGCTTGCCTTCAAAAAATTCAGGCTTACTGAAATCCGGTATCGTATGCCACCGCTTCACATTATTCCGCGCATAGCAATAATCGCAGCCTACCGTGCAGCCGATGACAAGGTTCATATTCTGGATATTGTCTTTTATACAAACACTCATAGCTCTCCACATAAAAAGTTATGGACATCTGCTTGCAGAAATGCCCACAACTTTAAAACTCATACTTACTCGATTACTGCATCGTCGGCGGTATACGCTTCAAGAGAACCTGCCTTCACCTGGATACAGGCATAGCTGATCTCAGAATCATCTGCCGCGAAGAACTGTCTTTTCCCATCCGGCGCAATACGCACGATATCACCGGCAGAAAGCTCTATATCCTCACCGTCAACTACCGCTTTTCCCTTGCCGGAAAGAATGATGTAAATCTCTTCATTGGTCTTATGATAATGAACAAAAGGAACACTCGCACCTGCCGGAAGATGGTTGATGCTGATCTCAGCCCCTGTAAGTCCCAGCTGATCATGAAGTTCAGTTCTCGGATCGTTTGCAACACTTACCTTACTATAGTTAGACATTTTTGATACCTCCATTTGTTGTGATATTGATTGATACAACAGAAGTGTACCACTGTCCTGTTGTGATGTCAAGTGTTACAACAAAACTTTTTAAGATTCTATCAGCTTGTTCGCATCCGCCATTACATCAGCTATGGTTATTCGCCGCATTTTATCTTCCATGGCATTCTGTATTTCTTCAAGCCTGTGATCCATGATCCTGTGAATGTTCCGTCCCACAGGGCATAACTCATTCGGATTCTCATGGAAATGAAACAACTGTCCATTTTCGACAGGCTCCACGGCATTGTAAACATCCAGAAGCGTTATCTCCGTCAAGGATTTCTCTATATCGGCACCGCCGCTTCCCCGCTTCACTGTTACAATCTCCGCCTTCTTCAGCTGCTGCAAGAGTCTTCTGATTACCGTCGGATTTACATTTGCGCTGGACGCAAGAAATTCACTGGTGATTTTATGGTCATTCTTAAATGTTTCAATTGCTATAAGCACATGAACCGCTATTGTAAATCTGCTTGAAATCTGCATTCTGACACCTCCATCGACTCTATCTTAAATCATTTTCGTTGTAATTTCAATAGTCACAACAAGGTACGATTATCCCTTCTAGAATCGATCCATATCATCCTGAGATGCCAGAGTGCTGTATGATCCCTGGTTTTTTAGCCGAAGGATCTCACGATACTTGGTCATAGATTTGACCCTCCTTTATCTGTAGTCACGCTGAAGGCGTGCACGTACAGTATAAAGGAATATATGATTCAGTGGCCGCAAGGTGGCTCCAAAACTCCGGAATCAGTGGCTCTCATTCTCCGGAATGGTGGCTCT
>CAMIWE010000009.1 GCA_946402335.1 uncultured Lachnoclostridium sp. | reverse complement strand
CGGCCATGACGGCGGCGCTCGGCTCTTTGAAGGGACCGAAGCACGGCGGCGCCAACATGAAGGTTGTGGAAATGTTCGCCGAGATGAAGGAGAAGGTTTCCGACTGGACCGACGAAGAAGAGGTTGCGGATTATCTTCGCGCCCTGCTTCACAAAGAGGCATTCGACAAGGCCGGTTTGATCTACGGCATGGGACACGCGATTTATTCGGTATCCGATCCGCGTGCGGTCATGTTCCGCGGATTTGTCGAGAAACTGTCTGAGGAAAAGGGCATGCACAAGGAATTTGCCCTGTATAAGCTTGTTGAGGAACTTGCTCCGAAGGTGATTGCTTCGGAACGTAAGATGTACAAAGGCGTCAGCGCCAATGTGGATTTTTACAGCGGATTTGCCTATCAGATGCTCGGGCTTCCCGAGGAACTGTATACCCCCATCTTCGCCGTGGCAAGAGTCGCGGGTTGGAGCGCGCACAGGATGGAGGAACTGATCAACGCAGGCAAGATTATCCGTCCGGCATATAAGAGTGTATGTGAAGAGACACCGTATGTGCCGATTGACAAACGTTGATATATAAAGAGGGAAATGCAATGATGAACAGAAATAGGGATGTCTTTCGGACCGTTTCGGCGTTGTTGTTTTTCCTTCTTTTGTTCTTTTTCGGGATTTCTGCCGGAAAAGCAGAAGAAGGAGCCTACACCATTACGGTTAACGGCGGCTACGCAACCGATGAAAACGGCAAGGCTATTACAAAGGCAAAGCCCGGCACGAAGGTCATTCTGGTTTGTGAAGTGACGGCGGGAGAATATCTCGTAAGCTGGAAAGGAAAGGACGAAAACGGTTATCCCGTAAGTCCAAAAAACCGGCGCTGGGAGAAGAAAAGCAGCCGGAACGGCATCGTGTATGAAGAGTTTTTCATGCCCCGCGGCAATGTCGTTTTAAGTGCTGAAAAGGCACCGCAGAAGGCGGCTGAAATTGACTTGCGAAACGGCTACTTTGAAACGGCCGACGGCGATATCTGGTCCGTCCCTTCTGTGTCCGGTGAAACGGATATGGCGGCCATACTGGTTTCCGGTGCCAATGCAACATCGGACCGGGCAGGAAGTGACAGCACGGTTTTAGACATGAACGGGGACGGTTCCTGGGACCTTTATCTGTACGCAAAGAACAACGGAAAGGATGTCCCGGGAGCAATCATCATTCCGACCAACGGATGCTCGGTGACGGGCGATGTGAAACTTTCGGATGTTATGCCTGGTCCTGCGTGGCCGGTGACGATCCGCTTCGGGGAGAAGCAGAACATCCAGTACTATAACATCAAGGCGGAACATGCTTCCGTCGTGGATTCCGCAGGCAAGCCGGTGAAATCCGCCGCCCCGGGAACGAAGCTGTATCTGATTCCCGAAGTATTGGACGGCGAGTATGTCGTTTCGTGGAAGAACGGCGAGGTTAAGGAATACTTCCGTTTTACGGAACCGGATCCCGACAAGGTCATGATCCGTATGCCGCGCGCGGATGTAAAGCTGACGGCCGAAACGAAGGCGCAGCAGGCACTGGTTGTGGATCTTTCGATGGGCTTTTACGATTGCGGAAACGCGGTGAATCCTTCCGAACTGTATGTGAAGGAAGGCTACCGTGAGATGCTCAGCACCGGACGGCATTACCGTTACGGGCGGGCGGATATCGACCGGGATTCCGTTGATGACGTGATCGTCGGATACATGCAGGAGGACCTCGGTGCTAACGGATGCAAAGATATCTCGGTATTCTTTATCCCGCTTTCGGGAACGAAGATTCGGGATTATTATGCCTATGATGTTCCGAACAGCGGAGCCTACCGGCCGGTTGTATTTCAGTACGGCACCGGCAGGAAAGAACAGAAATATGAAATCCGTGTATTAAACGGCTATGCAATGGATGCCGCAACGGGCGAGTACATAACGGAAGCAGAACCCGGGACCAGAATCCGTCTTGTTTATGACGAACAGGAAGAGGGAAACGGAACACGATTCGGGGATGGCTCCGGCGAATGGCAATTGGGACGCGTGGATGCATTCGGAAACTGGCCTTCGGAAGTGCTCATGTCGGCGCATGACATGTTGTTCAGCGCGGAAATCGGAGGGGATCCGATCATTTTCCGGTTTGAATTAAACGAAGGAAAATGGGAATGCAGGATCCCGGAGGAAATCGGCCTTGTGTCGGACTTAGCTTTCCGAAAAGCATTGGAACCGGTCTTTTCGGAATACAGTGATTATCAGATCCGGACCGATACGGACAACCGGATTGTTATGGACCGTGTCAGCGCAAAGACGCAGAAAGAACCGGAGCCGGCGCAGTTGTACCTCTTAAAAACCTACTGGAGCGGTTCGGCCGCATACGGAGCGGCGGAGTGTCATTTCGGTGACAGCAGGGAATTCTACCCGGTTTATGTCTTTAACGGCAGAGCATTTACCGAAAGCGGCACGGCCAGTGTCAGTGGGGCCTATGCCGGACAGAAGCTTAAGATCAGCAAAAAGCGGATGCAGAAGGATGAAGGGACATATGTTTCCGTGATAAAAGCGGATTCTGCCTCCGTACAGATTGATGAAACATCTTACTCGGCGTCGTATTTTGTGATGCCGGGCAGTTTAGTCAATATCTATGTAACCTATGAGATGCAGGGAGAAGGGAATAAGCCGGCACCGACGCCTGTTCCGACCCCTGTGGAGCAGATACCGGACAACACGAATCAGGAGGATTCCGTGTGGAAGCCGGCGACTCCCAAAAAGAGCGGCGAAAGCCGGCTGTATCATGTTGCGGTTATCGGCGGGACTTCGCTGGTACTGGTTTTATTGAGCGTTTACCTCGGGCTTAAAAAAATCACAGCCGGGGAACGATAAGTGATTATTTCAGACAGGAGTGTGGGGAAATGAAGAAGAGAACCCTAATCGGAATCGTATTGGTACTGTTGCTTTGCAGCATGCGGGCACTGACCGGAAGCGCAAACGCGGAGGACGGGAAGAAGTACCGTATTACCGTAACCGGCGGACATGCCGAGGATAGTGACGGAAATGTCATCACGGAGGCGGAAGCCGGAGCGGATGTGCACCTTGTTTCCGAGCAGAAAAGCGGAACCTATGTGGAGTATTGGAATGTAAGCGGGACGAAAGAATCCGGGGGTTATATCATCATGCCTGAAGAGGACGTGAACGTTGTTGCGGTGCGTAAGCCGCAGACGCCTCTTACCATCGACCTCGGCGGGTTTGCGAGAGTTCCGGAGGTCCGGTACGGCGATGAGAAAGACTATGTTTGGATGTCCGTCAACGAAGACGGGGCTAATGATATTCCCGGATATCTGTTCGCATGTGCGGACCGGCTCGAGGATTATCGAAACGGCGTGGAAACGCTTGATGTGGACGGAGACGGAACTCCGGATATTCGCATTCTGATCTATCCGGGCAGTGTTTTGCAGGAGTATATATATCCCGTAGAGGGCGCAAGCGCAAAGGGAAGCATTACCTTTAATAAACCGAGCGAGATTCCCTATTGGCCGATTACGCTGAAATTCAACACGAAACCGTTGCAGGAATCCTATTCCATCAAGGTGGTTAACGGAGAGGCATATGACGAAAACGGAACGGCTGTTACCTCCGCCGCTCCCGGACAGTGGATCACGTTGCATTTTCCGGAAAATGATTCCACTTACCTCAAACACTGGGAAGCGGACGGGCACAAGAATTTTTATTCGTACTATTATTGCGCGGATAGTTCGTTCCGCACCAATACGGTGGGAATGAACGAGTTCTTTCCGATGCCCTGTTTTGATATGACCATACGCGCCGTGACGAGCGTGAAGAAGCCTTATACCATTGATCTGACGAACGGATGCGTCCGGATCGGCTATGATCAGGGAATCTGTCTGATGGAAAGCATTCCCGGGGAAGGGGTCTATTATGGCGGGAACGATCTTGACGGAGACGGAAAGCCGGATATTTATACGGAACTGGATCCCAAAACGAAGGAATTTCTGATCATTCCTTACGGTGATTCCTCTGTCGGCGGAACTTATACATTGAAGGGCACCAATAAGGGTGCATACTGGCCGGTTACGGTGAAGTTCGGAGAGTTGAAGCCGGCATATAACCTGAACATTACGGGCGGTCACGCAGAGGACCTTGAAGGTAACATTATTACCTCTGCTGCGGCGCTTGATACTGTCTGGATCGTTGCGGACAAGCAGGCGGACGGTGTGTTCTTTAAATCCTGGAAATCGGATTATGAAGGAGTAAAGAAAGAGCAGGTTGTGTTCCCGATGATGATGCCCGCGGCGGATATGACCATTACAGCGGAAACGGTTGCAGAGCAGACTCCTTATACGATTGATTTCACTTCCGGAACACTGAAGGACGCAGATATCGCAGTAATTGTGAATCTGGTTTATGCAAACGGATTTGATGCAAAATCCGAACGTTTTTACTTCTCGTCAGGCGGCGAAGAGTCAGCACGGTATGGTTGTTTTGACCTGGACGGCGACGGCAGGGATGATGTGGTTTTCGGGTCGAGGGACGATGAAGGCTATGGCACCCCGTGGAACCGGGTGGCGGAGAAAACCTTTGCCGAGCGGCCGGAGACATACAGCCTCTGGAAGTCCCGGACGATTGACGTGAAGGACGGAGCATACGGACCGGTTACATTTGTTGTTGATGTGGAAAAGGCCAATGCGGAAGCGGAGAAATATCTTTATAAGACGAGAATATTTGACCCGGAACACAGCTTTTTAATTGAAGTTGAAGGCGGATACGCAACCCGCGTGGGGGAAACCGACAATCGTGCGTTTATTGTGCCCGAAGGAAGCAGGGTCGACATCAACCCGTGGACAGATGGATATATTTATGACTGGGATACGGACGGCGTGGAATTTCACAAAGAAGGTGTATCGGATGGCTTAGGCGTATACGGTTATCTTATTATGCCGTCCCGTGATCTGAAAGTGGTCGGCATTACCGAAAAGCCTGCACCGACACCGACGCCGACGCCCACGCCTACCGTGGCGCCGACGAAGGAACCGACGAAGTCCGTGAACGAAAGCACGCCTGCACCGACCGGAAGTCCGGAGGATAAAAAGGACAGTAAGGATGACGAAGACGGCATTAATCCGCTCTTCATTATCATCCCGTTTGCGGTGGTATTGGCCGGAATCATTACCATGATCATGATTCTCAGCAGCAGAAAAGGAAAACCCGACGCAGCTAAGGCTGCAGAAGTCCCGACGGAGAACAAACCGACTGAGGAAGCACCAACGGAGAATGAACAGACTGCGGAAACCCCGGTAGAGAGTGAACAGACTGCGGAAACCCCGCAAGAGAGTGAGCAAACCGGGGAGATAACACAAGAGAACGAATCCTCTGACGAAACAATCTGACAGCAGGATTATAGAAACAGAAGATGGGAAGGAATTTACGAAAATGAAGAGAAGTAAATGCCTGGCAGCAGTCCTTACGGTTATGTGTTGCGGACTGCTCACATTTGGCGGAAAAGGATACGCGGAGACGGACCGGGAGAAGCCGTATACGGTGGACCTGCGGGACGGCTATTATCATGTTCCGGAGGAATTCCCATGCGACCCGGATACGTTCTCGGGGGATCAAAGGCTTGATGTGGACGGGGACGGAAGTGAGGATGTATTGTTCCGTTTTCGCATTTTAAATGCCGGAGACCCTTATCAATGGGACATTGTCCCCCTGCCGGGAGGAAGCGTTCACGGGAAGGTTGATTATACGATGCCGGTTCCCTTTGTATCGCTTACGGGAACCCGGTACCATGTGCTCAAGTTTCTGTTCCCGGAAAGTCCGGTTGCGGACACATATCCGGTTACCGTAAGCGGCGGATATGCTAAGGATGCGGACGACACGAAAATTACCGAAGCAGCTCCGGGGCAGCGTATATATATTTATGCGGATGCGGTTGACGGCGGCTATGTAAAGGATTGGAAAGCGGAAGGATTATCGAGGTTTTCGGAAGATTATCCGATGGATGGCTATTTCCGTGTTGCGGTTACCATGCCTGCCCATGCGCTGAACCTTTCGCCCTTGATCGCGGCACAGACGCCGAAGACGTATGGACACGACAGTGTGTTAGAATACGGAGCCGGTTTCACCTGGCTTTCCGAGGCGGCAGGGAAGGATTTGCAAGCCTTTCAGAAGAATGACCTCGACGGAGACGGATATGCGGATATCTACCTGTCAGCCCAGTATTCCTCCTACAGTCTGGTCATTTTGAATTATAATTCTTTCTGCGGGGCGTATACGCTTCCCGGGAAGACGAGTGGCCCTTACGGACCAATTACGGTTGATTTTCCGAAGCATCAATACCCGTTTGAAGTGGACCTGAGCGGCGGAAGCGCGCCGGCTTATCAATATGAGTTTTATAACGACCTGGCGAATTGCTTTTCGTGGTGCACGGAGATTTACGGAATGGCAGGGGATCCGAACCGTCTGGATTTCGACCGAAACGGCACGGCGGACTGTCTCCTTTCGGAAACGGAGGACGAGTTCGGGCACAAGCGTATGTACCTTTTTATCCTGAGCACCTACAGTCTCGGTGATGTTTATACACTTCCGAAAGCGGATCATCCGGAGTTTATACCGTTCACATTTGTCTTAAACGGACAGGGAATCAATCCGATGGTTGATGAGAATGAAGACCCGACCGTATACCGTCTTGATTTTACCTTGAGCGCTGATGGGACCCGATGGGAATGCGAGATTCCGGAAGGTGTCCGGTGGCTTTGCTATAGCGATATTGAAAAGCAGTATGCAGCCTTTGACGCGCATCTGGAAGGAAACAAAATCGTTATCCGCGCGAAGAACATATACCGGGACGACTTTATTCTGGAAGCATCCCAGTTCTACTTACTGACTCCCGGAGTACTGAACGGGAAGACCTATGAAAAAGCCGAGGTGCATTTCGGGGACAGTCTTGTTTTCTATCCCATTACAAAGAATGCAGGCCTTGCGACCAACAAGTTCGGTTGCGGAGATCTTTCCGCCGCATATGAAGGGCAAAAAGTAGACTTGAGTTTGCGGGTTTTGGTTACGGACGGATATATCGTTACGGAATATAAATCCGACGATGTCGTGCTTCCTGCTAAACCGGATGAGTTTAATCAGATTAGTTTTATCATGCCGGCGCATCCGGTTAATATTGAAGCGGTAATCGAGCCGTATACGGACCCGGATGAATTCACCTTTAGCGTCGGCAGTTACGTTCGAAAGGAGAGGGCAGGAGGTAAATTCGGCAGTTCAAGACCGAGAGACCTTCCCAATGACGGGACCTATGAGTGGTGGAATACGTCAGACGTGGATTTAACAGAAACCTACAAGCGGAAGGGAATCGGAATGGTTACCATGCCGCATAACGACGTGGTGGTCACGATTGAAAAGAAACCGTATGAGCCATTGTCGGTAACGCTGTATCCGGGACGGAATGAATTAAGTGACCGATATGCCGTTGCCTGCATCACGGAATCCCTCGGGGAAGTCGGAGACGTAACCAGCTACGAGGCAGACCTCGACGGTGACGGGACCATAGACATCATATGTTACCCGGCAACCAATCAGATTAAAGTTTCGGAAGGCTTCCGCAGCGAGGAACCGGTCGTATTAACGGCAGCCAATTACGGACCGTACTGTCCGATCACGATCACCTTTAAAGAACAGGCGGAAGAGCCCGTGCCGATTGCAAATGAGCCGGAAAATGTCACATCCCCTTCCGCAGATAAGGAAAAGGATCAGGATAAGGACGGATTCCCGATACTCTATGTAATCATTGCGGCAATTATTCTGATCGGAGCGATTGTAACCGCAGCATTGATTTATACCAGAAAGATGCGTCTTGCCGGAACGGAAGAGGCGGACGAAACGGAAGAGAAGGAAGAATAAGCCATGACAGGTATTCTACGAAAAAGAATTTGGGATTCCATGGTTCTGCTTCTTTGCGGGTTCCTGTTCTTTGCGGGAGCTGCGCAAGCCGGGGACGGGGAGAAGAAGTATAAGATTACCGTGGACGGCGGATATGCACAGAATGTTAACGGAGCCGTCATTACGGAAGCGGCAGCCGGGGAACTCGTTTATATTTACTGTAACCGGACGGCCGGAACGTATGTTAAGGACTGGAAGACAAACCAGTTGAAGGATAAGGATTATTCCAAATACTATTCGCACGACGGTCTTTGGGTTGTATCTTTTGTGATGCCGGAAAAGGATGTGACATTTACCGCTGTAACGGCGGCACAAAAGGAATACGTGATTGATCTTAAAGACGGTTCTATGAGACTGGACGATTATCAATACGACGATTCCGTGGATAATCTGATTGAGTTCTGGCTCTCTCAGGCAGCCGGCGAGATTGTGACACCATACTACGGATGTGAGATTGATCTTGATAAAGACGGAACGAAGGATATCGCGCTACGTGCATGGGGCGGGATGCATTCGGCTTATGATTTTGATGTGATTCCGCTTGCGGGATGCAGTGTCAGCGGAGAATTCCGGTGTGAGGCACCCTGTGAGGGCCCTTTATGGCCGTTTATTATCCGCTTTGGCGCGGAGCCGGTAAAGGAGAAATATTCCATTACCGTAAACGGAGGCAAAGCAAGTGATTCGAACGGTAAGGAGATTACGCAGATATCATCCGGCAGTCTGGTGATATTACGCGCTTCCGACGTGGAAGGAAGTTATGTTAAGGGATGGAGTTCGGACGGCGGAAAGACGATTGATTCCCGGTTTGTGAAGAACGGACGCGAATGCTACGAGATTTATATGCCGGCAAAGGATATGGTCTTGCAGCCTGTTTTGGAAAAACAGACCCCTTATCTGATAGACCTGACAAAGGGAAATGCAGAAGTATCAATTGAACTGTACTGGTGTGTAGACGAGTCCTGGGGAAGGCTCAACGAGAGTATGGACCTGGACGGAGACGGAACTGCAGATGTTACTTGGACCTGGGCCGAAGCAAGCGGGAAAGAAGTGTTCATTCCGCTTCCCACCTGCAGCATATCCGGGGATTATACGCTTACGGGACATAACTTCGGGGAGTATTGGCCAATCACGTTCCGCTTCGGGGAAGTGCAGAAAGATTATTCCATAACCGTAAAGGGCGGGCATGCCGTTAATGATTTCGGAGACCCGATCACCAGGGCAGAAGTCGGGCAGGAGGTTATTGTCGTAAGGGATTCCCGGCCGGGGGAGTTCTGGAAAGAATGGAAGGCGGACTTTGACGGTTTCCCGACGGACTGTATTATCACTTCTTTCGTTATGCCGGCAAAGGATGTAACCATTACGGCGGTTACCGTTACGAAGCAGACACCGATTACCTTTGACCTGACGGACAAGCAGCTTATGCTGTGGGATAAGAACGACCATACACAGAATGATAAAAAGACGGTTCAGATTCTGACCAATGCAATCAGTTCCATCAAAGGTTATTACTGGACGACGCTTATGGTCAGCTCCGGAGGAGAATCGGGCGACTGGATGGATCTTGACGGAAACGGAACCTGGGATATCGGATTCGGAGAAACGTTTGATCCGTTCATTTCCTTTATCGAAAGGGGCCCGGCATACAGCCTCGGGGCATCCTATTCGTTCCCGGTAAAGGACGGAGCGTACGGACCGATCATCCTTGTCGTGGATGAGAAGAAGACGGATTATCCGCTTCCCAAATGGACCGGAAAAGTGTATTCCATCGGTTCGGAAGACTGTATTGCGCTGAATGAAAAAGGAGAAACCGTTACGGAGGCCCGAAGCGGTGAGAAAATACACTTCCAGCCGAAGAAAAAACAACCCGGCATGTGTCTGTGGGATTACAGCGTTACGTATCAGAGCGATGGTTCCAAGGTCCAATGCGGACCAAAGGAAGCATACGTCATGCCGGAAAGCGATATAGCCGTTACCGCGAACTGGGGAGTCCGGGAAGCCCGCTATCTGGATTTAAGGGATGCGATACAGTATGAATGGGATACTACCATCTTTCCGAATCTTGTGAAGGATGAGAACGAAGATCTTTGGCGGAGTGATCTGAACGGAGACGGAAAGCCGGATATCGAAATGCGCAAGGCACTCCGGTATACGGACGGATATCTGGTCAGGACGATGCCGGATTGTATGGAAAAGGCTGTTGAGCTGCAGATTGAGGATCCGGATGCGCTATATTCCTCTGTGACGATTATGCTGAACTTCGCGACCGTACAGATAAAGACTTACGTGGATAATAAGCAGGTGAGCCTGGAAGGAATTCAGATGTCCCGTGCCGGCAAATACCTGGAAATTCGCGGACACCGCGATGTGACATCTTATAACGGATATGCGATCCGCATTGTAAAAGTGGAGTATCGCGGTAAACCGGGAGTCGTAGACGAGTTTCCTTACGAGGGCGGAGATGAGGCACCGGAAGTACTTAACTTTGAATATCCCGCCGTTGACGGTGTTGTTGCAATATACTATGAATCGATCAATAAGCCGACACCGACGGTAACGCCGACGCCTACCATGGCGCCGACGAAGGAACCGACACAGGCCGTAACCGAAGAGCCTACGCCCGTTCAGGACGGAAAGCAGGATGACGGAAATGAAGATAAGAAGTCATCCAAAGAGCAGGATTCCGATGACGGAATCAGTCCGCTTCTGCTGATCATCCCGGCGGTGGTACTGGCTACTGGAATTGTGACGCTTATTGTACTGCTCCGCAAGCGGAAGGGCCCGGAAAGCACGGAGGAAGGTGCAGAAGAAGCGGCTTCCGTTAAGGAAGGAACTTCGGAAGAGCAGAAGGAGACATCTGCGGTCGCGGATCGGAATCCTGCGGAGCCGACAGAAAATGTTGCAGTTACGGATCAGAATCCGGCAGAACCGGAAACAGACAGTGACCACCAGCCAGTTCGTCGCCGCGGTCCCAACCGAAACCGAATAAGAAAGGATTGGATAGAATGAGAAGAATGCGTGGGATTATTTGGGTAATCAGAGTTTTGGCTGTTGCAGCCGTTTTGGCATATGTCGCTTTCGCCGGCGGCAGAATTGCTTGTGCCGAAGACGATGGGAATCCGGAACCGGCCGATTACGTGATCGACCTCACAAAAGGGTATTATTATTTCTCAATTGAGGACGAACCGAATACGGAATACCTGGTGTTTTGCCAGTTTGAAAACATACCCGGGTGGCTGGGAGTTGACCGCTCTTTGAAGACGGACAATGACGATTCAATAAAGCTTGATCTTGATAAAGACGGTACATACGATGTCTTATTCCGTAACAATTATAATAAGGAATACGGCGCGGGAGATGTCATTGCGGTTCCGATTGCAGGAGGAAGCATTAAAGATAAAATCACTCTGAACGGAAGCGGGACAAGTCCGATCCGGTCTGTTACCTTTATCCTGAACAATGCTTCCATCAAGCAGGAATACAAGATTAAAATCTCCGGAGGACATGCGCGCAGTTATACGTATGATGCAGCGGAGGACCGATGGGACTGGAAAGAGGTTACTTCGGCGGAACCGGGAACACCCATGACCATCTACCTGGATGATAACATGATCAAGAAGGGCCAATACGTAAAAGAGTGGTCCTCTCCGGATTATCCGTTCCCGAAGCGGAAACCGTATATGGTTATCGGTGCATTTGTCATGCCGGCGCATGACGTGATGGTCTCGCCCGTAATTGAGAAGCAGACGCCGCTGACGATCAATCTGACCCGCGGCGATTATGGAAAATGGTATGAATTTGAACAATATGAGGAAAACGGATGCTTTTTTGAAGTAACGGGAATCACCGGGGATATAGCGACCATAGATCTGAATGGCGACGGAATAGAGGACATCTATCTGAGCCCGAATAAATCCAGCAATATGATCTGTGCACTTCCCGTTCACAGTATCAGTAAGGATATTACCTTTAATAACCCGACGGACGGAAAATACTGGCCGATCACAATTCATTTTCCGGAACCGGCTTATACGCTTGATCTGAGCTCGGGAATGGTAGCGTGTTGCAATTACGGATCCGGAGATACTTTGATTAAACTGAAAGAGAATTTCAAACCGTTTGAGATGTCCGGTAAGGACGGTTATTATGATTTCGACGGAAACGGCCAGCCGGATATCCGAATCATGAACTGGGTGGACTCCGAGGAGGAATCAATCGTAGTGTTAGATACCTACAGCCTCGGAACATCCTATGTGATTCCGGCTGCGGAAGGCGGATTCACGAAACCGATCACCCTTTCCGTTAAGAAGGCACCGTCGTTCCATTCCGTTACGATTGAGACCGGCGAGGGCGGAAAAGTCGTGCTTTATGAACAGGACGCCCTGTCAGAGTATTTTCGCATCTATTATCTGAATGAGGATGCGGGGACCTATAAGTTTTCCATGAGCGGCGGTAAGGTCATGCTCGGACGGGAAGGCGTAAAGTATCCGTTTGCGGAGTGTACGCGCAGCGCCCTCCTCCACGGAACGGCCGTATATGCGCTTCCGGTACCCGATGAGGGATATCAGCTGAAAAGCATATCTTATAATGACGGGCAATATACCGTTGACTGCAATAATCTTCCGTTTTATGTTACCAACGACATTACGGTAACGGCGGAATTTGAGAAGGCCCCCGAGCCGACCCCGACGCCGACTCCGACACCGTCGCCTACGCCTACCGTTGCGCCGACGAAGGAGCCGACACAGACCGTGACCGAAGAACCTACGCCCGTACCGGACGGGAAGCAGGATGACGGGGATGAGAATGCGAAACCTTCTAAGAATAAAGACTCGGACAGCGGATTCAATCCGATTCTCCTGATCATTCCCGCAGTGATTCTGGTTGCAGGAATTGTTGCACTGGTTCTGGTTCTTAAGAAAAAGAAGCCGGAAGACGGCACGGAGGAGCCTGTAACGAAGGATGAGAAGTCGCAGGAGAATGCACAGACTGAAGAATCCGCGCAGGAGAACAAGGAGTAGGCATCACCAATTCACAACTTAAGTCCTGTGCAGCATGATTGGTTTGTAAAGAAAGAGAAAACAAAAAACAGAGTGCTTTTGCTATCCGGCAAAGGCACTCTGTTTTCTTGTTCTGTCAATTTACCACTTCTCAACCGGACACTTAAGGCTTGCCCGTCCGGCGCGGTAGAGGACGAAGCAGCCGCATTCCTTACATAATCCGTTTTCCAGGCGGGAACAGGTTCCGCAAACGGCCAGGCGGCTGTTGTACACCGTAGGGGCGGTCTGTTCCTCTTCGGGAAGGGCGGCGAGATAATCTCGAATCTTCGCCGTCATCTCTTCCTGCGTAACGCCTTCAAGAAGACACTTCCGGCAGAAGCGGAGCGAGGACGGGGCACCTGCTGCGGATTGTAAACCATTCGGAGCCGTGGCGCCGGCCTCAATCGTTAGGTTGGTCAGTTCCTTACTCATTTCGTAAACTTCACGGTTACGACGCTGCAGGGAGGAAGCGTAATCTTCGCGGCGGAGCCGTTCAGAGCGATTCCGCTATAAGCCTTATCGATAACCTGGTCGGGTGCGTCAAATGTGTTGTAATCGCCCATAGCACCGGTCAGGATGCGAGCGTCATACTTCGAGAATGCTTTATCGATTGCTACATCGAGAACATATTCCTCGTGAAGGTTTGCATTACTGAGCGTTACGAACAGATCGCCGTCCTTCGTTTCGGAAGCGGAGCAGGAAATATCCGTATAGGCAATGTCTTCATGGGCGTACATCGTGTTCTCAAGCTTTGTTTCTACAAGCGTAGAACCTTGATGGGGCTTGTACATTTTGAAAACATGATAGGTCGGGGTGCGAAGCATCTTCGAACCTTCCGTAAGAACAACCGACTGCAGTACATTGACAACCTGTGCGATGTTGGCCATAACGATACGGTCCGCGCGGTTGTTAAAGATGTTCAGGTTAACGGAAGCAACGATTGCGTCACGCATCGTGTTCTGCTGGTAAAGGAATCCGGGATTGGTGCCTTCTTCAACGTTGTACCAGCATCCCCACTCATCGACGATCAGACCGATCTTGTGGTCGGGATCGTATTTGTCCATAACCTTTAAATGGCTTTCGATGATTGGAGCGATGTTCTGCGTCTCACGGATGGTACGGTTGTAAAGCTCCTCGCTGAAACCGGTGGCGTTTCCTTTGTCGTTCCAGTTTCCGGTCGGGATGGTGTAGAAGTGAAGGCTGATGGCGCCTGCGATCATCGGATTCAGCATGCTCATCAGTTTCTCGGTCCAGGTCGTATCGCCGCCGTTCGGGCCGCAGGCAACCTTAAACAGTTTATTGCTGCCGTAGTCCTTGCAGAACTGCTGGAACTGGCGGTACTGGTTTGCATAGTATTCGGGCGTCATGAATCCGCCGCAGCCCCAGTTCTCGTTACCGATTCCGAGGTACTTAAGATGCCAGGGCTTCTCGCGTCCGTTGGCTTTACGAAGATCGGTCATGGGCGAAACATTGTCGCTGGTCATGTACTCAATCCATTCGGACATTTCGCGAACGGTGCCGCTTCCGACATTGCCGCTGATGTAAGGCTCACAGCCGATCTGCTCACACAGATCCATAAATTCGTGGGTACCGAAGCTGTTATCCTCGGTTACGCCGCCCCAGTTGGTATTGATCATGGTTACGCGCTTGTCCTTGGGGCCGATGCCGTTCATCCAGTGGTACTCGTCGGCAAAGCAGCCGCCCGGCCAGCGGAGTACCGGAATGCCCATGTCCTTAAGTGCAGCCACAACGTCGTTCCGAAGGCCTCTGGTGTTCGGAATGTCGGAGTCTTCGCCGACATAGATTCCGCCGTAGATACAGCGTCCGAGATGCTCGGAAAAATGGCCGTAGATTTCTTTTTTGATCTCGGCTTTCTTCGCTGCGGTGTTGATCGTCAGTTTCTTTGAAATCAAAGGGGTATCCTCCTTATATCGGGTAATTGCAAAAGGGGTATGTGCGCCGCACGGACGGACTCCGTGACCGCATATGTCAAAGCGTGCAGAAAGGCCTCCCGGATGCGCATAACAATCCCAATCGCTTAACAGTACTATCATAAAACCTGAAGGGAAAGAAGACAATAGTTTTTTCGATACAGTTTTGCATTTTCTGAATGAATTTTGCAGGATGAAACAAATCCTCGCCGGAAAAGGAAAAAATGTGAAAACCGTCCGAATTTGTTGCATTTTCCGTACGAATATGATAATATCCCAACAATCGCAAAAGAAATTCGGAGGAAAGACGATATGGCGAAAGCATATGTTTTTTTAGCTAACGGAGTAGAAGAGATCGAGGCGCTTACCGCTGTTGATATCCTTCGCAGAGGCGACGTGGAAACCGTGACGGTTTCCGTGACCGGAAAGAAAGAGATTCTCGGTTCGCATAATATCCCGATCGGGGCGGACATGCTGTTTGATGAGGACCGGCTTATGGATGCGGATATGCTCGTACTTCCGGGCGGCGGAAAAGGAACGAACGCGCTCATGGCACACGAGGGACTTCGCAACCTTTTGTTTGCATACCGCGATGCGGAACGCTACATTGCCGCGATCTGCGCCGCACCGAGCGTGCTCGGCATGAACGGCCTTTTAAAGGGCCGCAAGGCAACCTGCTACCCGGGATTTGAAGATAAACTGCTCGGAGCAACCGTATGCAGTGACGCGGTTGTACAGGACGGCAATATCATTACCGGCAAAGGCATGGGTGTATCGGTACCGTTTGCCTTAAAGCTTCTCTCGGTATTTTCGCCGGCGGAGGCGGAAAGAGTCGGAAAGGCGATTCAGTATCAGGCATAACGTTTGCGGGAGAAAATATTGTATCAGGGGCAGCGTCTGCGGGAGATATCTTTTCAGGTGCAGCGCCTGCGGGAGGAAAAGGAAAATGAACCGAAAGAAGTTTTTGTGGGGGATATTGTGCGCTTTGACGGCGTTATTCTTCAGTATGGGAACAGTCCTTGCGGGAGACGCCTCTTCGGAAGAAGAGAAGACCTATCGCATTACCGTTGAGGGCGGAGTTGCCCAAAACGGCAACAGTGAGGTTATAACTTCCGCTAAGAAAGGGGATTACATCGTACTGGAGCCTGATTATCAGGAAGGAACTTATGTCTGCGATTGGATCGTAAACGGGGAGACTCTTCCAAGAGAGAGCCGTGTGTCCATCAGCATGCCGGGAAAGGATACGACCGTGAAGGCTGTCAGAAAACAGCAGACGCCGTATACCCTCGACATGACCGGGAATACCGCGCTTCAACAGCTGGATGGGGACTATTATTGTTATTACTCCATGCTTGCCGAATACCTCTGTGATGCTTACGGGTGTTCCTTTGGCTCGGCCGCCACGGAAACATGGAATTTGCCGGTGGGCGACAAGGGGATCGATCTGGACGGTGACGGAACGAAAGATGTCGTGATTGCGTTGTATTCAGGCGACGCAGGGCATGTGCATATGACGTTCCTTTATCCGAAAGAGGGCGGAAGCGTTCGCGGGACAATACAGCTCAAAAAGGCAAAGAATAATCTTCCGTATTGGCCGATTACGCTTGATTTCGGAAATGAGCCCGTGCGTTCCTCTTATAAGATTACTGTTATCGGCGGGCACGCATATTATGGTGACGATACCGTTTACGAGGCAGCGCCCGGAAGCTCGGTATATGTGAAATATGAGGCCAATGAAACCGAATACCTGAAGCAGTGGACACTTGATGGAGTCAAAGATCCTTTTTGCATGACATATGGAAGCGGTGTTGTAGAGGGGGGCAATGACGAAGGCTGGTTTTTTATGCCCTCGAGGGATGTTACGGTCCGTCCGGTAACCGGTAAGAAGGTGCCCCTTCTGATTGATTTATCAAGTGGAGCCGCCATGATACGCGAATACGGCGCTACAGGGAGCCTTTATGAGACCCTGACTGGGTGTCAATACATAGAAGAAGGATCGGATGTAGACGGAGACGGAACACCGGATATTAAATGGGGAAGCTGGAATGCCGGGGTTTCCGGGGAGTCTATGAATTATTATACCCTGCTGCCCCGATGCAGCGCGACAGGAGATATCACCTTAAAGGGACTGAATTACGGACCGTTTTACCCGATTACGTTACGATTCGGTACCCCGCAGCTTAGGGAAACCTATGCGATTACCGTGACCGGAGGACATGCTGAGGATGAAGACGGAAACCGGATTACCTCCGCACGGCCCGGCAAAGAGATTATTATAGTCAGAGACGCCAAGGCGGGACACTATTTTAAGGGCTGGGAATCCGATTTCGCGGAGCTTAAAACCGGTTCTGTCAAGCTCACGTTTACCATGCCGGCAAAGGATGTGGAAATCCGGGCCGTCACGGTAACCAAACAGACACCGTATACCATTGATTTGACAAATGACATCGGGAAAAGCAGAAGCGAGGAAATGCAGATCCTGATTAACGCACTGCTTCTTTCCGGATACAGGGAAGATGCGAACTTCGGTGTGGATCTTGACGGTGACGGAACCTATGACATCAATGGAAGTGATTGGGAAGGCTACCCGGCTTGTGTGCTCGGAAGACCATCCGAAATATGGAGGACCCGGGATTACAGCCTTTGGAAGTCAACGACCGTTCCGATAAAGGATTATGCCTACGGTCCGATCACCTTCACTGTGGATGTGGAGAAAGCCAACGAAACTTATTATAAGGTGTTGGACCCGAGCGAGTATTTTCCTGTAACGGTTTCGGAAGGCATGATTCGGGACGAGAAGAACGGAGAATGGATCACCGACAAACTCATTAAAGCCGGGACGAAGATCGTGGTGTTTCCGAGCTCGTCAAACGGCCGTGTAAACGGCTGGAAATCGGATGACGTGGAGCTGCATCCGACGGAAAATGTGTTCAATCCGAAAGAGGGTGTCAGTGTCTGGTTTGAGATGCCCAAAAAAGGCGTGACGATTACCGCGGTGCATACGATTGATTCCCCCGAAACGCCTACACTCACGCCCGAACCGACGGAGGAACCTGCCGTGACGCCGTCGCCTGTTCCCACTGAGCCTGTGGTTACCGTGACGAACACGCCTACCGTTACGCCGTCCCCGCTGCCTGTGAATACTCCCGGCGAGCCGACGGATGCGAAGAAACCGGCATCGGATGAGAAGGAGAAAGGCATTTCGCCCATATGGTTTGCAATCCCGATAGCGGTAATTGTGTTGTGCGCCGTAGCTTTCTGTATCGTTTATAAAAAGAAAGATACACCCGAAGGAACAGACGGAGCAGAGAACCCGGCGGAACCGGTTAACGAAGCAGACCCGTCAAACCCGGCTAACGAGGAAAAAACCTCAGACCCGGCTGACGAAGATTACAATTAACTTTGTCCGGACCGGTTTGCCGGAACATGTAACAAATTATGTCAGAAAATGAGAATCCCGCGCGGTAACAGGTGAAAAAAGCTGTCCGCGCGGGATTTCTGTCTTTGAAAGGATGAAAACTGTTGGATTTTCCGTTCGGAATAGTGTATGATAAAGAGTGACATATTGTCCTTACATTTGGGGTAAAGGTAAGGGGAATAGGAGGAGGGTGTCAGAATGGCAAACACCAATCAGAATGGGGAACAGAGAATTCAGGAACTGCAGCAGGAACTGGAACTGGAGCGGCAGAAATACCGCATCATTTCCGGCATGGTTACGTGCGGTCTTTGGGAGTACACCGTGTCTACCGGAATCCTTGTGCAGAGCCGTCTCGGTGAAGGAATGGGAGAGAAGGACCGCCTGCGTATTCCGAACTTTCGGAATAACATGCTTGCATCCGGTCTGATTTATGAAGAAGATATCGCGATCTTTGAGACCTTGTGCCGCAGTCTTCAGAACGGAGACGAAACATTTTCCTATGATATCCGCTCTTATGTGGAACCCGGCAAGACGGTATGGCTCCGCTATGAAGGATACACCGTATTCAACAGCAAAGGTCTGCCTGCCCGCGTTATGGGCCGGACGATCAATGTGGACCAGGAGAAGAAGAACGAGCAGGTTACCGTGAAGGAAGCCGACCGCGACAGCGTGACCGGCCTGATGACGCAGAATGCCATCCGCGAGCGGCTGGAGAATCTGATCAAAGACAGCAGCGAAGCGGACCGTATCGTCTTCTTCGTTTTAAACGTCGACAACCTGAGTTCCATCACGGATACCTACGGCCATGCGTACGGCGAGTACGTGCTAGAGAAGATGGCCGGCGGACTCGGTTCGGTATTTATGGCATCGGACTGCATCGCCCATACGCAGGACGGTGAATTTATCATGTTAAAAACGGATATCCGCACGCCTGCGGAAGTATATGCGATCGCCCGTGCGGTCGGCAAGGCTGCCGAACGGATCGAGCTGAAGCGCGGCGGAACGGTGGAGGTCAATATCGGTGTTTCGGTATTCCCGAAGGACGGCCGCGATTACGCAAGCCTGCACCGCAAGGCACTGACCGCTCTTGAGGAGTCCAGGAAGAACCCGAACAACAACTGTACGATTTACGACAATTCCATCGAGGAGCACCGGATGTACCGTCCGGTCCAGAAGGAAGAGGAACCCGCAGAGAAGCCGGAAGCCAAGAAGATTGTCGAGCGGGAGCAGCAGACACAGTACGGTCCGGTTGAGAAGAATATCGTCGGCAGGATTTTTGATATGCTTGCCGCCAACGGCACCGGCGACGAAGACCTTACCGCAATCTTCGGCGAGGTCGGCAAATACTACGGCTACAAGCGCATTTATGCGGTGATCATCGATCCCGAAAAGCAGCTGCTTAACCTGCGCTGCAACTGGGAGGCCGGCGAGAACCCGCATGTGAAGGCTTTTGAGGAGATTCTCCGCTCGTCGAGGCGGGAACTGAAGAACCGCTTCTCGAACGATGATGTTTTCATCTGCACGAACTCCGCACAGCTCGGAATGAACATTCCAGATGAAATGAAGGAATTTTATCCGAACGAGTCGATCTTCCAGTATGTGATCCTGGACCGTCCGGACACATTTGCCTACCTGACCTTTACGAAGGACGCCGACGCGAACTGGACGAAGGAGGAGCAGGATATCTTAACGCATATCGGCCGCCTGATCGGAATCTATATCGACCGTGCGCGTACGAGAGAGATGCTCGATGAGGAAGTGCGTTATGCACGTGCCATTATCGAGAACCAGCAGATCACCAACTACGCAATCCATCCCGACACCTTTGAACTGGTTTATGTCGGTGACTATACGGGACGCCAGTATCCCGAGGCACATTCCGGCGAGAAATGCTTCAGTGCCATCATGGGCCGCAAGGAACCCTGTGTGAACTGCCCGGTTGCCGGACTTACGAAGAAGACCAAGGTGTTCACGACCGAGTCGTATTATGAGAAACAGAAGCGCTGGATTTCCACAAGCGCTTCCCTGGTTGAGGAAAAGGAAGGCAACCAGGTGCTTCTGTGCTGGGCCGACGTGACCGAATTTGTCGACCGCGTGCGTTCCAGAGACGCGCTTACCGGCCGCCTGACAATCGAAAAATTCGAAGAGGAAGCAAACCGTTACGTTTCCGAACACGAGAGAGCGAATATCTGCTTTGTTTCGTTTTATTTTCCGCAGTTCGGCGATCTGAACGACGTATGGGGCTATTCCGCATGTAACGAGATTTTGAAAGTGTTCTCCGCGACGCTCAATTCCTTCTTAAAGACCGAGGAACTGTTCGCCCGCCAGAACGGCGCGAACTTCATGCTCATGATGCAGTATGACGACAAGGAACGGACCGAAGCGAGAATCCAGATGATGATGGAGGCTGCGCATACGGCGGTTATCCGGCTGTACCCGGATATGCAGCTGAACGTATGGTGCGGCATTTACAAGTTTATCAATCACGAGAACAGCGTTCCGGAGGCGATGGACCGGGCAAAGGTGGCAGCGAGAAGCATCGGAAGCATGCAGGATGCACCCACCGTTGCGATCGCGTTCTATACCGAGGACCTGCGTGCCGTGAACAGTTTCCGCGAGTTCGTCGAGCATTCGATGCGCGATGCCATGAGCAACCGCGAGTTCAAGGTATTCTTCCAGCCGAAGCGCGAGCCCGAGACCGGCGCAATCTGCGGCGCAGAAGCACTGGTCCGCTGGATCACCGCCGAGGGACAGGTTATCGAGCCGTGTTCCTTCGAGCCGATCTTTGAAGAGAACGGATTTGTTACCGAACTCGATTATTATGTGCATAAGGAAACATGCAGGCTCCTTCGGGAGTGGATTGACGGCGGCGCAGAGCCCCCGGTGATCTCCCTGCGTCTTTCCTGGCAGTATATGTTCGGCGCGGATTTCATGAACCGCGTCAAATTCCTGCAGCAGCGTTACAGCATCCCCGCCGGGCAGATTGAGATCGTTGTTCCGGACGGGCAGATGAGTACCGAAAGTTTCAATACCGCAATGACCATTTTGCAGGAGCTGCAGAACAACGGATTTATCGTGGATATCGATGCTTATCTGGCACGTTGCGCGATCAACGCAGCCCCGAAGGATCTTCCTGCAGGCGTGATGCGGACGAACCCGGAATACTCCGGACTGCTGGTGGCGATGGAACAGCGAAAGCTCAATGCTCCGATGCCGCCGGAGGATTTTGAATCCCTGATCACGGATAAGAAAAAATAACTGGATTTTACGCGGACAATGTGGTATAATATCAATTCGTGAGTTTATCATGAGTTTTATAGCAGGAGGATTACCGTCATGGGTTATCAAGTTGAAGATTTAGGAAAGAATATGGTTAAGCTGACAATCGACTGCCCCGCAGAAGATTTCGATAAGGCAATTGAGCAGGCTTATCAGAAGAACAGGAATAAGCTGAACATTCAGGGCTTCCGTAAGGGCAAGGCTCCGTTCGCCGTTGTAGCAAAGATGTACGGCAAGGAGATGTTCTATGAGGAGGCAGCCAACCTGCTGATCCCCGATGCATATCAGAAGGCCGCCGAGGAGTGCGGCGTTGAGATCGTATCCCGCCCTGACATTGATGTTACGCAGATTGAATCCGGTAAGGATTTCATTTTCACCGCTACCGTTGCAAAGAAGCCGGAAGTTACGCTCGGCGAGTACAAGGGTGTAACGGTTGACAAGCAGGTTATCTCCGTAAGCGATGAGGAGATTGAAGAAGAACTTAAGAAGACGCAGGAGCAGAACGCAAGAGAGATCAACATTGAGGATCGTCCGGTTCAGGACGGCGACACCGCAGTGATCGATTACGAAGGATTCTGCGACGGCGTTGCATTTGCCGGCGGCAAAGGCGAGAACCATCCGCTTGTGATCGGTTCCCACAGCTTTATCGACGGCTTCGAGAATCAGCTGATCGGCAAGAGCATCGGTGAGGAGTGCGACATAAACGTTACCTTCCCCGAGCAGTATCATGCACCCGAGCTTGCCGGAAAGCCCGCTGTTTTCAAGTGTAAGGTTAATGCCATTAAGGCAAAGGAACTTCCGGAGCTCGATGACGAGTTCGCAAGCGAGGTTTCCGAGTTTGATACCCTTGCCGAGTACAAGGAAGACATTAAGAAGAACCTGACCGAGAAGAAGACGAAGGAAGCGCAGACCAAGAAGGAAGACCAGGCAATCGAGAAGGCTGTTGCCAATGCGACGATGGATGTTCCGGAGGCTATGGTTAAGTCCACGCAGGAACAGATGGCAGAGGATTTTGCTTACCGTCTGCAGTCCCAGGGTCTGAAGCTTGAGCAGTACTTCCAGTTCACCGGTCTGAACCAGAAGACGTTCCTTGAGCAGATGAAGCCCCAGGCTGAGAAGCGCATCAATACCCGCCTTGTTCTGGAAGCAATCGTTAAGGCTGAGAACATCACCGTTTCCGATGAGGAGATCGAGGAAGAGCTCAAGAAGATGGCTGACCAGTATCATATGGAAATTGAGAAGGTTAAGGAATACATGGGCGAAGAGAACATCAAGAACATGTCCCTTGATCTTGCATGCCAGAAGGCAGTTACGCTTGTTGCGGACAGTGCCGTTGAGCAGTAATCACGGCGGTTTCCGAAGCTTGTCAGGAGGAGGTTACCAATGAGTTTAGTCCCTTATGTAATTGAACAGACCAGCCGCGGTGAGCGGTCGTACGATATCTATTCGAGACTGTTGAAGGATCGTATCATTTTCCTCGGTGAGGAAGTGAACGAGGTTACGGCAAGCCTTGTCGTAGCGCAGCTTCTGTTCCTCGAATCCGAGGATCCGACGAAGGATATCTGCCTGTACATCAACAGCCCCGGCGGTTCCGTTACCGCAGGCATGGCGATCTATGATACCATGCGTTACATCAAATGCGATGTCTGCACGATCTGTGTCGGAATGGCAGCCAGCATGGGAGCATTCCTTCTTGCAGGCGGCACGAAAGGAAAGCGTATGGCGCTTCCGAATTCCGAGATCATGATCCACCAGCCTCTCGGCGGTGCACAGGGCCAGGCAACCGAAATCGAAATCGCTGCCAAGCATATCCTGCAGACCAAAGAGAAACTGAACCGCATGCTCGCCGAGAACTGCGGAAAGGATTACGATACGGTTGCAGCCGATACCGACCGCGACAACTGGATGACTGCTGAGGAAGCTGTTGCCTACGGCCTGATTGATAAGGTTATCACAAGCCGTTAGTGCAAAATCTGAGGAGATAATTAATGGCAAGAGGAGAGAAATCAAGTTTCTGTTCCTTCTGCGGGAAGACGCAGGAACAGGTACGCAAGCTGATCGTCGGACCGAATAACGTCCGGATCTGCGACGAGTGTATCGAACTCTGCAACGACATCCTTAGGGAAGAGATTTATTATCCCGAGGACGGAAGCGAATTCCCGAACGAAGAAGGAATCAATCTGGTAAAGCCGGTGGAGATGAAGGCTTTCCTTGACGAGTATGTCATCGGACAGGACGAAGCCAAGAAGACACTGGCAGTTGCCGTTTATAACCATTATAAGCGCGTGCTCGCAAAGAAGAATCTGGATGTTGAGCTGCAGAAGAGCAATATCCTGATGATCGGTCCCACCGGTTCCGGTAAGACCTACCTTGCGCAGACACTCGCGAAGATTCTGAACGTTCCGTTTGCGATCGCCGATGCCACGGCTTTGACCGAGGCAGGCTATGTCGGCGAGGATGTGGAGAATATCCTTTTAAAGATCATCCAGGCGGCCGATTATGATATCAAGCGTGCGGAGCACGGAATCATTTACATCGACGAGATCGATAAGATTACAAGAAAATCCGAAAACACGTCCATTACCCGTGACGTATCCGGCGAGGGCGTGCAGCAGGCGCTTTTGAAGATTCTCGAAGGAACCGACGCAAGCGTTCCTCCGCAGGGCGGCAGAAAGCACCCGCAGCAGGAGATGTATCATATCAATACGACCGACATTCTTTTCATCTGCGGCGGTGCATTTGACGGCCTTGAAAAGATTGTCGAAGCGCGTATCGGACAGAAGTCCATCGGCTTTGAGGCCGATGTGCAGGGCGGACATAAGGAGAACATCGGAGACCTGTTCCGGCAGGCGCTTCCGCATGATCTGATCAAGTTCGGCATGATCCCCGAATTTGTCGGACGTGTTCCGGTTATGGTTGCTCTTGATATGTTAGATGAGGATGCCCTTGTGAGAATCCTCACCGAGCCCAAGAACGCGATTTCCAAGCAGTATGCGGAGATGTTCCGCCTGGACGGCGTGGAACTCGAATTTGAGCCCGATGCAATCCGTGAGATTGCCCGCCGCAGTAACGAGCGGAAGACCGGAGCAAGAGGCCTGCGTGCCATCATGGAATCCATCATGCTCGACCCGATGTACGAAATTCCTTCGGAGGACAACGTAGTCCGCTGCATCATCACGAAAGAGGCAGCAGAAGGAAAAGAAAAACCGGTTTTGATCCGGACGGCCGGTCCGAAATCCGAGCCGAAAGAAACAGCTTAAGGATTGTAAGAGTCTGCCGGGAGGCAGGCTCTTTGCGACTTGAAAGAGAGAGTTTTTATGGAAGAGTTTGATCAGGAAAAATACGACATTTACCCGATTATAGCACTGTCCAATACGGTTGTATTTCCCGAAATGATGATGCAGCTCGAGATTGCCGATGACGGGGATGCCGAGGCTGCGCGCCGTGCGTTCCGCGAGAACCACCGTCTCTTCGTCACGCTCCGTATGGAAGAGGGTGACGAGAAGGTGCGCCTTTCGGATGTTTGCGAGATCGGTACGGTGGCGGAAGTTACCCAGGTATTCCGGCTTCCGAACAACCAGACGAGAGTGATGCTCCGCGGCAAAGTGCGTGCCCGCATCGTGCAGTGGTTCGACCGTCCGGAAGGAGCAAGCGTCGAAGCGGAAAGCATTCCGATCGTGGAGGTCGGCATGAGCGGCATCGAAGAGGAGGCTTTGTTCCGTTCGCTGCATGACACGGTTCAGCGGTTCTTCGCGGTAAATACGAAGCTGCCGAAGGAAGTGCGCACGAATCTGCTCCGCATCCGCGACCTGAAGACGCTGATGAACCAGATTCTGATTCTGATGCCGATCCCGGTCCGCTTCCGGCAGGACATCCTGGAATCGGAGAATGATATCATCCAGTTCCAGAAGATCTGCACGGTACTCGCCGGCGAGATCGAAGTACTGAAGATCCGCAACGAGATTGACGCAAAGGTGCAGAAGAGCATCGACAAGAACCAGAAGGAATATGTGCTCCGCGAGCAGATCAAGGTGCTCCGCAAGGAAATCGGCGACGATCCCGAAGACGATGCCGAGAAATACCGTGTAAAATGCGAACAGCTCCAGGCATCCGAGGAAGTCAAGAAAGCCATTCAGACCGAGATTCGCCGTTTCACCAACATGGGTGCCAACAACGGCGAAGGACAGGTTATCCGTAACTATATTGAGACGCTGTTAAGCCTTCCGTGGGACCGTTCGGGAGAGGAGCATATTGACCTTGCGGAAGCCGCACGGATCCTTGCAAGAGACCACTACGGCCTTGACAAGATCAAGGACCGCATCATGGAATTCCTGGCCGTTAAGAAGAAGGCCTCGTCGGCCGAAACGCCGATCCTGTGTCTTGTGGGACCGCCCGGAACCGGAAAGACGAGTATCGCGAAAAGCATTGCCGAAGCGATGGGACGCAAGTATGTGCGCGTATGCCTCGGCGGCGTAAGCGATGAAGCGGAAATCCGCGGACACCGCAGAACCTATGTGGCATCCATGCCGGGCCGGATCATTCAGGGACTCCGCCAGGCTGAGGTGAACAACCCGCTGATGCTTCTTGACGAGCTTGATAAGATCGGAAGCGATTATAAGGGCGATCCGTCGGCAGCGCTTCTGGAGGTATTGGACAGCGCGCAGAACAGCCGCTTTATCGACCACTATATCGAGCAGCCGGTTGACTTAAGCCACGTTGCATTTATCGCAACGGCCAACACGACCGAGACGATTCCGCGTCCGCTCCTTGACCGTGTCGAGGTCATCGAGTTGAACAGCTATACGGAAAATGAAAAGATGCATATCGCAAAGGAGCATCTGATCCCGAAGCAGCTTATGAATCACGGACTGACGAAGAAGGACATCACATTTTCCGATGCCGCCATCCGCGACATGATCACCTACTACACAAGAGAAGCAGGCGTGCGCGGACTGGAGCGTGTGATTGGAAAGGTATGCCGCAGAGTCATTCTTAAGAACGAAGAGAGCGGTACGAACGAGAAGGCGACTATTTCCGGAAAGAACCTGACGGAGTATCTCGGAATATACCGTTATCATAAGGAAACCCGTGTGCGCAAACCGCAGGTCGGCATTGCCAGAGGACTTGCCTGGACGTCGATGGGCGGAACAACCCTGGAGATTGAGGTAAACGCAATGCACGGCACCGGCAAGATTGAGATGACCGGACTGATGGGCGAAGTGATGAAGGAATCCGCTTCCGCAGGCCTCAGCTACATTCGTTCCGTGGCCGATTCCTATGCGGTTCCGGACGACTATTTCGAAAAGCACGACATTCATATCCACATTCCGGAAGGAGCCGTTCCGAAGGACGGTCCGAGTGCCGGAATCACGATGGTAACGGCAGTGCTTTCCGCAGTGACCGGCATTCCGGTGGACTCTGAGCTTGCTATGACCGGCGAAGTTACGATGCGGGGACGTGTTCTTCCGATCGGAGGCCTTAAAGAGAAGATGCTTGCCGCCAAGAAGATCGGCATCAATAAGCTTCTTGTACCGATGGACAACAAAGACGACGTGGCGGATATTTCGGAGGAAATCCGCGAAGGCATGGACATCCGTTATGTGAACCATATGGACCAGGTGCTTTCGGAAGCGTTTGTAAGATAGAAGATTATATGTTCTACTAATGTAGAATAAAATGCATGAAAACCATTTCAGAGAGGAGGAACCGACATGATCATTAAATCCGCGGAACTGGAAACCGTATGCGGCGTGACGAGCAAACTGCCGGACAACATCCTGCCGGAATTCGCATTTGCCGGCCGCTCAAACGTCGGCAAATCCTCGCTGATCAATAAGCTTGTGAACCGCAAGGCGCTTGCGAGAACGTCTTCGCAGCCCGGCAAGACACAGACGATCAACTTCTTTAACTTAAACGGCGAGTTCTATTTCGTTGACCTTCCGGGTTACGGCTACGCGAAGGTTTCGAAAGAGGTTTCCGCCAAATGGGGAAAGATGATCGAGCGGTATCTGTTAACCTCGAAGCAGCTTCGCGTGATATTCCTTTTAGTGGATATCCGACATGAGCCGAGCGCGGGGGATAAGCAGATGCACGAGTGGATCGTCGCCAACGGGTTTGATCCGGTCGTAATCGTGACGAAAGCCGACAAGATTAACCGGAGCCAGATCACAAAGCAGCTTTCGATGATCCGCAAGGAACTGAAGATGAAGCCCGGGGAACGTGTCATTCCGTGGTCCAAGGAAACGAGACAGGGCTTTGACGAGGTCTGGAAGGTCATGGAAGACGAACTGTACGGTCCTTCCGATGAGGCTTCGGAGGAACCGAAGGCGGACGAGCCGGCTGGGAAGACCGGGGGCTGACAGGCGCAGAACGAAGGCAGAAGCACAAAGACTTCTGACACATACATAATATAAACGCATAAAAGAAGCGGCAGATAGTTTTCTATCTGCCGCTTTAGTATGCTTCCGGTTTCAGCCGGATCGTATCGGTTTTATTCCTCGGTCTTCTTAACGGTTTCCATTACGCCGCTTGCAAGACCTGCTAAACCCTGAATCTCGGAAGGAATGATGATCTTCGTGGATTTGCCGTCGGCAGCCTTTGCGAATGCCTCCAGGCTCTTCAGGCGAAGAACGGGATCGGAAGGACTCGCTTCGTTCAGGAAGCGGAGACCGTCGGCGTTGGCCTTCTGTACGCGAAGGATAGCTTCTGCCTGACCTTCTGCCTCGCGGATCGTAGCTTCCTTCTTTGCTTCTGCGCGAAGGATGGCTGCTTCCTTCTCGGCCTCGGCTTCGAGGATGGCGGACTGCTTCTTACCTTCTGCAACAAGGATCGTGGACTTCTTTTCACCTTCTGCGATCAGGATGGTTTCACGACGTTCACGCTCTGCCTTCATCTGCTTCTCCATGGCGTCACGGATGGCATTCGGAGGCATGATGTTCTTCAGCTCAACACGGTTAACCTTGATACCCCAGGGATCGGTCGCCTCGTCGAGGGAGACACGCATCTTGCCGTTGATGATCTCACGGGAGGTAAGGGTAGCATCGAGTTCGAGGTCACCGATGATGTTACGAAGCGTCGTAGCCGTCAGGTTCTCGATTGCCATCATCGGGTTCTGTACGCCGTAAGCGAAGAGCTTCGGATCGGTGATCTGAAAGTAAACAACGGTATCGATCTGCATCGTAACGTTATCCTTTGTGATAACGGGCTGCGGCGGGAAGTCGACAACCTGCTCCTTCAAAAGAACGCGAAGTGCAATGCGCTCGATGAAGGGCCACTTCAGATGGAGACCTACGCTCCAGGTTTCCTGGTAGGCGCCGAAACGCTCAATGATGTAGGCTTCGGCCTGCGGAACAACCTTCAGGCAGGTAGCGATAAAGAGAATCAAAAGAATGATAATGACAACGATCCAAAGGGTCGGGCTTGACCAGTCAATGGTCGTCGATTCGAGAAAATTAAACATATAAACCCCTCCGTTATTGTTTTTTTACAATGAGCTTTACGCCTTCCACACGGTCCACGACAGCAAGCTCATCGGCTTCAAAGGTTACATTTGCATCGGTCGATGCGGCTGCCCATTCCATTCCGTCCACCTTTGCCCTTCCGGTGCCGGACAGATTGTCAACCTTCTCAAGGATGCGTACGGTCTTGCCCACAACGCCTTCCACATTGGAACGGAACCGGCGGCGGTTAAAACGCCTGAGCGCGGCCGGACGAATGAAGAAGAGCAGGGCCAGAGAGACTGCGAAAAATACGATGTACTCCGGAATCCGCTCGTCCCATATAAAGCTGACGATTGCGGCAGCCAGAGCACCGCCGGCAAACCAGATCGTTGTGAGCGAGAGAGTGGCTCCTTCCACGATCAAAAGGATTACCAGCAAGATGATCCAAAACCACGGATACATAATTGAAGTACCTCCTTTTCCCACATGTTTAAAACAGCCGGCGTCTTTACAAAAGAGCTGTTAAAGACGTTTACTGTTCCTGCTTGTCCGAGGGGAGATCATCCCCCAGCAATGAGTTAATTACATATGCATATATATCTGCATTCTTCTGACGCCAACGGGAGCATACCGTTTTCGCATTCTCCTCGGAAGGAACGACGATGCGGATCTCAATGACGGTCGTATCTCTCTCAATGACCTTCAGTTCGCATACGTATTCATTCTTGCGGACCTCGTAATAATCGGAGATGTTGGACACTTCCTCACGGAGCGAATACTTCTGCTCGGTTAAGAACATGTCGATGTCGTCGCGGATATTACGGGAAATGCTTTGATAGAAGAGGGAAAGGGTTTCCTTTCCGGTCTCCGTGATCCGGTACAGGGAATTGTTCTTCGTCTCCTGGAGGCTGATGTACTGATCCTCGACGAGATCGGAGAGCACTTGTTGGATGTTGAAATAGTTGGTATACTCCTTCGCGGTGATGAAATCCGACAGCTGCGAGTTCGTCAGCGGGAAATCCACGCGGTTGAGCATGTAAAGAATGATCAGTTTGTAAAGCATTAACGCTTCGGGCTGCATAGAAACTGCTCCTTTCCGGGGTTATCCCGGGCAGGACCGGACGGATATCGTTTCCGATCCTTTGAAAAAAGAGGCTGTTGCACAATGTACAACAGCCTCTTCATATGCAATGATTACTGCGGAAGTTCTTCGGCAGTCATGGTCATTCCGAGGCTTGCCTTGAGTGCTTCCAGCTCTGCATCCACGTTCGGATCGTTTACGTACTTTGCGGTAAGATCCTTGATGGAGTTGGTAGGATTGGAGGCATTGAGCTCTGCTTCTGCCTGAGCCTTGTCCAGTCTCTTGTTTGCAAGAGCTTCATAACGCTCGAAGCTGGAGATGGAGTTGTTGGCACTCGAAACATTGGAGGTCATCTTGTTGATCTTCTCCTGTGCCTTTGCTACGGCCAGCTTACCCTTGATGGTTTCCTTACGCATCTCGAGTTCCTTGATGTCCATCGTAAGCTTGTCATGCATGTCTCTCATCTTCTGGGAGTTGTCATGAGCAACTGCGTAGTTTGCCTGAAGGTCGGTAAGCTTTGCAGTGAATCTTGCCTTCTCGGCAAGGAATCTTCTTGCATCCTCCTCGTTGCCTGCAGTCAAAGCCTTAACGGCATAACTCTGCATCTTATCAATGTCCTTCTGGCACTGGTCAAGCTGACGCTTGCAGCCTTTCTCCTGAGCCATAACGGAAGCGGTTTCCTGCTTAACCTTGATCAGATCGTCGTTCATGTTGCGCAGACACTGGTCGATCATCTTCTCCGGATCTTCTACTTTATCAAGAAGAGCGTTGATATTAGCGGACATGATGTCCTTGAATCTGGATAAAATACCCATATCCCTTCATCCTCCAAATACATTCTTTATTTTCGGTTACCCGACTGAATCCATTTTATTATATTTGGTACAGTTCGTCAAGTGGAAAAAGGTAAAAAATATTTACACTTGTTCATTTCCCGAATATGATATATAATTTGAAAAGATACGGCAAACCCCCGGAAAGGGGCGGAAAGAAACAAGAGGAATCATCGCTATGTGGATTGCAGACGGCTGGAAGGATTATGAGGTAATCGATACGTCCGGGAAGGAGAAACTCGAACGCTGGGGAGAGTATCTTCTGATCCGTCCGGACCCGCAGGTTTTGTGGAATACCGAGCGGAAGCATTACGGCTGGAAGAAGCCCAACGCACACTATCACCGCAGCAGCAAGGGCGGCGGCGAGTGGGAGTTCTTTAACCTTCCGAAGGAGTGGTGGATTTCGTACAAATCCCTCCGTTTTCATCTGCAGCCCTTCAGCTTTAAACATACCGGACTGTTCCCCGAGCAGGCCGCCAACTGGGACTGGTTCTCGGAACTGATCAAAAGCCGCAAGGCCGCTAATCCGGACGAGCCGGTGAAGGTACTGAACCTGTTCGCCTATACGGGAGGCGCGACGCTGGCAGCAGCCGCTGCGGGGGCCAATGTGACACACGTGGATGCTTCCAAGGGAATGGTTCACTGGGCTAAGGAGAATGCAGCCGCGTCCGGACTTGCCGACGCACCGATCCGGTATATCGTAGACGACTGCCGTAAGTTCGTTGAGCGGGAGATCCGCCGCGGAAACCGCTACGATGCCGTCATTATGGACCCGCCGTCCTACGGAAGAGGCCCGAATGACGAAGTCTGGAAGATTGAAGACGCAATCTATGATCTGGTGAAGCTTTGCACGGATGTTCTGAGCGACGATCCGCTGTTCTTCCTGATCAATTCCTATACGACCGGCCTGCAGCCGGCCATGATGGCTTACATTGCAGGACTGACGCTGACACCCCGCTTCGGCGGAACGGTGCAGGGAGACGAGATCGGCCTGCCGGTTACCGGTACCGGGCTTGTTCTTCCGTGCGGTGCAGCCTGCCGCTGGTCCCGTTAACGGGCACAATCCGTCCGGCGGTGCGTGCCTGACGTTGCAGCGTGAAATGAGACAGTTCGGGAGGAATAAACTTTGGAATCAACGCAAAAGAAATGGGTGCTTGCCATAAGCATTGCGGTTCTGCTCATCGTCCTTGTCCTGATGGTAATACTGTTCCGGCCGAACTGGGGCGCCGGTAAGGCCAAATACGTGGACGGCCGTGAGGAACTGGAAATGGGCGGCGTCCGCTACTGCCTGTTAAACGATGTGGAAGCGGAGACCTATGTCGGCTCCGGCATCACGGACGTGTTAAAGACCGAGCGCGGGGAACGTGCCGGTTCCATTGTTTCGGGCGGCATTATGACGGTCGCGGTTCTGTACCGCGTAAAGGATGACCCTGAGGGCAATTATCTGATTGATTCCGTGGGCCGGATTTATGTGAAGAAGGAGTCCGCCGACGCGGAAAAGGCCCGCCTTTCCGACCCGGCGAATTTCCCGGTATACCGGGTGCTCGGCGCATCGAAAGAGCAGGACAGTTTTACGGATCTTTCTGCAGAGCAATATAAAATAATAGAAGAAACAGCTGCCGTGGCAGACGGGAGTGTCCGCATTACCGAGAAAGCCTACACAGAGGATTTCAGCGGGCGCCGCGAGATATTCGCATTTACCGAAGACCGCCGGTTCTACCATGCGTGCGGCGAATTGTTCCTTTATAAAGACAAAGTGTTTGTGACGACCGGGTTTATTAAGGAAAAGGATACGGCGGACCGCAAGGCGGTGCTTCTCGGAAAGCCTCTTTCCGAGAAACTGCAGGCAGAACTCCGTTCCCTCTGGCCGCAGTAAGAATGAACGGTTATTTCGTACTTCCGGGAGCATTGGTCCGAAAGCCCCGGCGGCATGAATTGCCGATGCATATTTTTTCAAAAATTCTTTTACATTTTCCACATTCCCTGCGGAAAATGTGTTATACTGTTTTTATCCTATATCCAGGAAAGGAGATGATGATTCATTGGATCAGCTTTCCGAAATAATCAATGAAGAACTGGAAGTGAAAACCGTCTTCAAAATACCGATATTCGGAGGCATTCCGGTTTCCGAATCGGTGGTGGTGACCTGGATCATCATGGCGGTTCTGATTCTGATCGCAATTCTTCTCACCCGAAATCTGAAATTGCATAATATCTCAAAACGGCAGGCATTTGCCGAATGGATCGTTACCAAACTGACCGGCCTGGTGGAAGGCATGGTCGGCGAGAGGGGAAAGGCGTTCGTCCCGTACCTTTGCACGGTCCTGCTGTATCTGGGCCTTGCGAACATATGCGGCATCTTCGGATTTAAGTCGCCGACCAAGGACTTAAACGTGACCGTCGCCCTGGCCCTTATGAGCATCGTACTGGTGGAGGCCGCCGGAATCTATTACCTCGGCGTCCGCAAATGGCTGCATAAGTTTACCGAACCGATCGCGATTGTCACCCCGATCAACATCCTTGAGGTGTTTACGAGGCCGCTGTCACTGTGCATGCGACTGTTCGGTAACGTGATCGGTGCATTTGTTATCATGGAACTGATCAAGACGATTACGCACAACATTCTTCTTCCCGCGGTATTCTGTCTGTATTTCGATCTGTTCGACGGACTGCTTCAGGCATACGTTTTCGTATTTCTGACCAGCCTTTACATCCGGGAGGAAATTGAGTAAGCGGTGCGGCGCACCGGCTATTTTACAGGCGGGCTAAACCGCCGGCATATTATTCTAGGAGGATTGAACCATGAACACAACTCTTATCGCAATCGGCGCAGGTATCGCCGTACTGTCCGCCCTCGGCGCAGGTATCGGTATCGGTATTGCAACCGGTAAGGCAACCGAAGCCATCGCAAGACAGCCGGAAGCAGACGGCAAGATCAACAAGGCGCTGATCCTCGGATGTGCGCTTGCAGAGGCAACGGCTATTTACGGCTTCGTTATCGCGTTCCTGATCATTGTCATGCTGAAATAAAACCCGTGCAGGCATCTTAGAATGCGGCACGTTAGGAGAAGTATTTCACGGCATACGGAAAGGTGAAAGACGATGCTGAAACTAGACTGGAATTTGTTATTTACCGTAATCAACCTGCTGATCTTAGTGGGTGCGATGTGGTATTTTCTGTTCAAGCCCGTCCGCAAGATTTTAGAGGCAAGACAGGCTGAGGCCGACCGGGAAAATGCGCTTGCAAAAGCCAAGACCGCGGAAGCCGAAGCGGTAAAGGCCCGTTACGAGAAGTGTCTTTCCGACACGGAGGAAGAGCGGAGACAGATTATCCAAAAAGCGCGCAAGCAGGCGGATGAGGAATATAAGAAAATCATCAGCAACGCAAGGTCCACTGCCCGCAGAATCGAGGCAGAGGCGACCGAGGACGCCGCGCGCAGCAAGGCGAGAATCGTGTCGGATGCGGAGCAGGAGATTGCGGATATGATCGCAATCGCCACGGAGAAGAACGTCGGGGAACGGCGCGGCGCCGGATACGACGATGCTTTGTATGAGCAGTTTTTGAGCGAAGTGGCACCGAAAGAAGAAGGTTAGATTAGTCTCGGGAAGGTACGGAATATGACGGCAACACTGATCTGTGTATTTCCGCCTACCGAAGCGCAGCTGACGGGCTTTACGGAATTTGTCCGCAGGCAGAGCGGCGCGGAGGAGGTTACAATCGATGTAAAAATGGATGAATCCCTCGGAAGCGGATTCATTCTCCGGTTCGGGACCAGGGAATATGACTGGAGCGAACGGGGAAGAATCGAGCAGTTCCGTGAGAAGCTTTCGAAGCGTCTCGTGGATTCCGCACGGGAAGACAGCCGGCAGAAGGACGTTCTGTCGGGGCTTCGCGCCAACATTGACGAGTTCCGTTTAGAGGCGTCCGCACGCGAGGTCGGCACGGTAAAGCGTGTCGGCGACGGCATTGCCTTCATTGAAGGAATCGAGCATGTCCGTTACGGCGAAATCGTCGTGTTCGGAAACGGCGTCAAGGGCATGATCCTAGACATCCGCCAGGATGAAGTCTGTGCGGTTCTGTTCGGCAGAGACACCGGCATCCGCGCCGGCGACCATGTAGCGCGGACCGGGAAAATGGCCGGAATCGCCGTGGGCGACGGCTACCTCGGACGTGTCGTGGACGCCCTCGGAAATCCGCTTGACGGGGAGGAAGAGATTGCGGAGGAGGATTTCCTTCCGATCGAACAGCCTGCCCCTTCCATCCGGGAGAGACAGTCTGTCAACAAACCGCTTGAGACCGGTATTCTGGCAATCGATTCCATGTTCCCAATCGGCCGCGGACAGCGTGAGCTGATCATCGGAGACCGCCAGACCGGAAAGACTTCCATTGCAATCGATACGATTCTGAATCAGAAAGGAAAGGATGTTGTCTGCATCTATGTCGCAATCGGACAGAAGGCATCCGCCATTGCACAGCTGACCAATACGCTGCGCAAATTCGACGCACTCGATTATACCTGCGTGGTGGCTTCCACCGCGTCCGACCCGGCACCGCTTCAGTATGCGGCACCTTATTCGGGAACGGCGCTTGCGGAGTATTTCATGCATAAGGGAAAGGACGTCCTGATCGTATACGATGACCTCTCGAAGCACGCGGTCGCATACCGCGCAATCTCGCTCCTTTTGGAGCGTTCTCCCGGACGTGAGGCCTATCCGGGCGATGTATTCTATCTGCATTCCCGCCTTCTGGAACGTTCCGCGCGCTTAAGCGATGAACTCGGCGGCGGTTCCATTACGGCTTTACCGATTATTGAAACCCAGGCGGGCGATGTGTCCGCGTATATCCCGACCAACGTCATCTCCATCACGGACGGTCAGATTTTCCTTGAGAGCGAGCTGTTCCGCGCGGGACGGCGTCCGGCGGTTAACGTCGGGCTGTCCGTATCACGTGTCGGCGGCGCGGCCCAGACCAAGGCAATGAAGAAGGCGGCCGGCACAATCCGTATCGACCTGGCGCAGTACCGTGAAATGGAAGTGTTCACGCAGTTCTCATCCGACCTGGATGACAATACGAAGAAACAGCTGAAGCACGGCAGTTCCCTGATGGAACTGTTAAAGCAGCCGCTGCAGCATTCGTTTACGATCCCGCAGCAGATTGTTCTGCTGATTGCCGCGGGCATGCACCTGTTCGCGGATGTTCCGCTTAAGGAAGTGCGGGATTGCCGCGAAGGACTTTTGGAACATATGGAGCAGAAGCACGGTGATATGCTGAATCTGTTAGAGTCGAGCGGAAAGATGCCCGACGATCTTCGGGACAGTCTTCAGAAGGCTGTCGAGGAGTATTTTGAATGGCGCAGTCAAGAGAAATCCAAAACCGAATAAAAAGCATCCGTGACACGATGAAGATTACCAAAGCAATGTACATGGTGTCTTCCATGAAGGTGCAGAAGGCGAAGAACAAGCTTGCCGCGTCGGCGCCGTATTTTGACGGACTGAAACGGCAGATCGCGGACATCCTTCTTCATTTTCCGGAAATCCGCCACCTGTATTTCGATAACCGCCAGAAGGATGAGAAGGAGACCGTCAAGAAGAAGGGCTTCATTATTGTTACCGGCGACAAAGGAATGGCCGGCGCCTATAACAATAACATCCTGAAGATGGCGCGGGAGGCAATCGGCGGATCGGAGGACTTCCGTCTTTTCTTCGTCGGAGAATACGGACGGCATGCGTTTCACGACCTGCAGGACCACATTGCGGACGATTTTCATGCAACCGCGTATGACCCGTCGGTACACCGTGCCCGCGTTCTGACGGAATACCTTCTGGACCTGTATGACCGCGAGGAACTGGATGAGATTTATATCATCTATACGCGTATGGTCAATACGCTGACCGAGGAAGTCGTAAAGGAGCAGCTGCTTCCGCTTCGTACCAGTTCGTTCCTCAGGGCCTCCATGAAGGCCAAGGGCGATATGGCAAAGGACGGCGACTATCTGATCTATCCGTCGCCGGAGGAAGTGCTCGGGTCCCTTACGAAGAACTATGTTACCGGTTATCTGTACGGCGCGCTGACCGAAAGTTTCGCCTCCGAAGAGAGTGCGCGAATGCTTGCGATGCAGACCGCCACGGACAACGGCGACGATATGCTTACCGGCCTTTCGGTACAGTACAACCGGATGCGCCAGGCGGCGATCACACAGGAGATCACGGAAGTCATCGGCGGCGCGAAGGCGCTTCGCCGTAAGAAAGAGAAGAACAGAAAAGCAAGGACAGAGGAGTAATCATGAATCGGACCGGATATATTGTACAGGTCTCGGGACCTGTTGTGGACGTGGTGTTTCCGGAAGGGGAGCTTCCCTTTCTGAAGGAAGCACTGTCCGTGGAATTTGACGGAAAGAAACTGATGTTAGAGACGGCACAGCATCTCGGCGACAATCTGGTAAGATGCATTACCCTCGGACCGAGTGAAGGGCTTTACCGGGATGCCGTCGTTACGGCAACCGGTTCCGGACTGATGGTTCCGGTCGGGGAGGCGATTTTAGGGCGTGTGTTCGACGCACTCGGCGAACCGCTGGACGGAGGTGACCCGTTTCCGGAGGATACGGTGCGCCGCAGCATTCACCGCGAGCCCCCGTCGCTTGAGGACCAGAGTCCCGTTGCGGAAGTCCTGGAAACCGGTATCAAGGTCATTGACCTGCTTGCCCCTTACGCAAAGGGCGGTAAGATCGGTCTGTTCGGCGGCGCCGGTGTCGGCAAAACCGTCCTGATCCAGGAACTGATCCATAATATCGCAACCCAGTATGGCGGATATTCCATCTTCACAGGTGTCGGCGAGCGTTCCCGTGAAGGAAACGACCTCTGGACTGAAATGAAGGAATCCGGCGTTTTACAGAAGACGGCGCTCGTATTCGGACAGATGAACGAGTCCCCCGGCGTACGTATGCGTGTCGCGGAAACCGGCCTGACGATGGCGGAATATTTCCGTGACGAGATGAATCGCGACGTACTTCTTTTTATCGATAACATTTTCCGTTTCGTGCAGGCAGGCTCGGAGGTTTCAGCACTGCTCGGGCGTATGCCTTCCGCAGTCGGTTACCAGCCGACCCTTGCTACCGATCTCGGCGAACTGCAGGAGCGTATTGCTTCGACGAAGAACGGTTCCGTAACGAGTGTACAGGCCGTATACGTGCCCGCGGACGACCTGACCGACCCCGCGCCGGCCACGACGTTCTCCCATCTTGACGCGACGACGGTACTGTCCCGTAAGATCGTGGAGCAGGGTATTTATCCGGCCGTGGATCCGCTTGCCTCGGGCTCGCGAATCCTTGAAGGCGATATTGTCGGAGAAGAGCATTACAGCGTCGCCCGTAAGGTACAGGAGATGCTTCAGAGATACAACGAATTGCAGGATATCATCGCCATCCTCGGTATGGATGAGCTGGCGGAAGAGGATAAGCAGCTTGTGTACCGCGCAAGAAAGGCGCAGCGGTTCCTTTCCCAGCCGTTCCATGTAGCGGAGAACTTCACCGGCGTGCCGGGTGTGTTCGTACCGCTTTCGGAAACGATACGGGGCTTTCAGGCAATCCTTTCCGGCGAGATGGACGAGTATCCGGAGGCGGCCTTCTTCAATGTCGGCACCATTGACGACGTGAAGAAGAAAGCAGAGACTATGAAGAACGGCAAATGAGGACGCAATGAATTCATTTTATCTGAAAATCACAGCCTGTGACCGCGTGTTCTTTGAGGGGGAGTGTGTCTATCTCTCCTTTCCCGGCGTGGACGGAAGCCTCGGTGTCATGGCGCACCATCAGCCGATGGCGACGGTGGTTGAGAACGGCCTTGTCCGTTTCCGCCTGCCGGACGGTTCGGAGCATGAGGTGATTGTGAGCGACGGTATGATGAATGTTGAGAATAACCGCGTGGACATCCTCGCATTTTCCGCAGAAAGGCCGGACGAGATCGATATCCGCGCCGCGGAACGCGAGCTGGAAATCGCGCGGGAACAGATGCAGCAGAAGCAGAGCCTGATCGAGTACAACCTCTCAAGCGCGTCGATGGCGCGGGCGATGGCAAGACTTTCGGGCGCAAGAAGGTTAAAGAGCGATGAACCGCTGTGACGCCTTAGAAAAAGGCAACGGGAATATCGCAAAAATGTGACAGAATAGCTAAAAACAAAGAAAAGCAGGCGCTACCGCCTGCTTCCCTTGTGTCTTTTGTGAGTTGGTTAAAACAGCTTACGCGCAAGCCAGATGCAAAGGCAGGCGCCCGCGATGGAAATTACGGAACCTACGATCCAGGTTCCCGCACCGGGAATCGGAAGGAGAGAAGCAAGAATACCGCCGACGAGGGAGCCGATGAAGCCCATGAGGATATTCTTCAGCAGACTGCCTTTTTTGCCTTTCATGATGTAGCCGGCAACGGCACCGTAAACGGCAAAGAGAACGATTCTGATAATCCATTGAACTAACATTGCAAGGGACCTCCTTGTTCAAATTGATAATTCTATTATACATGATAGGAACGGAAAAGGGAACTGATTTTTTGCGAAAAAGCCGAAGAAATCAGGCGGCTTTCGGATAGAAAACACACGAGGAGAGAAGATATGAAGACAGAGGGTTTTAAGAAGGCAGTCCCTTTGGGACTGACGGAAGAGGAAGTGCAGGCATCGGGCTGTGAACTCGGAGCCGTAACCCCTTCCGAAGTACGGGAATATGACATCGTCGTGGTCGGCGCCGGCGCGGCAGGCGTTCCGGCAGCCGGCTGGGCGGCGGAACTCGCGCGAAGGTTGCCCTTTTGCAGAAAGAGGCAACGGTTGTGTCCCAGGGCAACTGCGGCTCCGCGATCATCAAATCGCGCTCGACCGAGGCCGGAATCGCAAAGTGGATCCACCACACGAACAGCCTTTGCGACTGGAGAGCGGATGTGAAGCAGCTGCGCGCTTATGCGGAGCATTCCGAAGAAGCAATGATCTGGTTCTGGAACCGGGCAGGACTTACCAGGGAGACGGAATACGGCGACGGAAGCAAAGTGGACAGCAATACCGACTGTGCTTCGCTGATGAACGATGGTGACAAATTATGTGCTTTCCGCTGTACAAGCGGAGATTTTACGGGCACCTGGAGAGAACGGGGCAACACCTACGAATACGGCGATGACCATTGCTATTTCTGGGCCCCGTGGGTTGGCCCGAAGCCGTTAAATGCCGGCAATGCGCTTCGTAAGATCGTGGATAACATTAAGAAGGATCATGCAAATCTGGACACCTGTTTCCAGACGCCTGCGGTCAAGCTCCTCACAAAAGACGGACGGGTGACCGGCGTGATCGGAAAGAACGCGGAAGGAAACTATATCGAATTCCGTGCCTCTAAGGCAGTAATCCTGGCAACCGGCGATTATACGAACAACGCGGCCATGGTAGAGCGATGGTGTCCGGATATCGCGGAATTTGACAAGAAGCAGCACGGCAAGACAGGCGACGGTCATGTTCTTGCCATGAGTGCCGGCGCGCACATGGAACCCCAGGGACACACGAAAATGATGCACGATTTCGACTCGGCACTGATGTGGGAAGAGCCGTTCTTATACCTGAACATGAACGGGGAGCGGTTTACGAACGAATACACCGGATTTGTCTACATGGGCAATCTGCTGAAATACCAGCCGGCCTACATAGGCTCCATGCTTGATCCTGAGCACCGCGAGAAGGGGTCGAAGGGCTGGTACTGCTCCATCTACGACAGCGACTATATGAACTGGCCTGCGGAAAGCTTCGTGGAAGGAAAGATTCCGCCGGTTGTGATGCAGAAGTTCATTCCGGGTGCCGTTGCGGACCCGCAGGGCGTCTTTAAGAACCTGATCGACCTGCATTGCTGCGATACCCTCGAGCAGCTGGCGAAAGAACTGGACATCCCGTATGAGACGATGAAGGCTTCAATCGACCGCTACAACGAACTGTGTGACAAGGGCTGTGACGATGATTTCGGAAAGCCCGCACAGTACATGCATAAGATCGAAAAGGCACCGTTCTGGGGCGCAAGAAAGCACATCCGGGTTTCGGCCGGTGTTTCGGGCGTCGTGATCAACGAGAACGGACAGGCGCTGACGGCAGAGGGCAATGTGATTCCCGGTCTGTACTGCGTCGGAAACCTCGGCGGACCGTTCTACGGCGGAGCGGATTACCCGTTCCACCAGACCGGACTTTCCTTAGGACGCTGCTACACCTTCGGCATGATCGCCGCCAAGCATGCGCTCGGGAAAATGTGATAAGAAAACGGCCGGCGGGATTACTCCTGCCGGCCCCGTAGATTCGGGGATGCCGGAAGCGGTAACCGGCAATGTCTGCTTCAATCCCCGCAGGGCATAAAAAATCCGGAAAGCATTTCGCTTTCCGGTTCATAAGAGCACGAGACGGGATTCGAACCCGCGACCCTCGCCTTGGCAAGGCGATACTCCACCACTGAGCCACTCGTGCATATTTTGTTGTTGCGCCATCCGTGACGCAAGGATTAATATACACGATGAATCTCGATTTGTCAACAGGAATTTTAAACATTTTTCGGAGGATGGAAGAAGGATGGGATTTGATAACGGCCCGCTGATCAAGGCGAGAAAAAACGTCGAAAAGTACGAGCAGGTTTGCGCCGAAATCGAACGGGTTGAAAAGCGTATGAAGGAGCTTGCCGAGATGCAGCCGCTTTTAGAGGGAAAGCTGCGAAAAGAAGCCACGGAACGGAATACCGTCGCGAAAAAGGCTTCCGGAATCGGACCGGTGGCGTGGGTCAACCGTAAGAAACTGCCAAAGGAGATTATGGAATCGGATGAAGCCGAAGCAGCCTACGTGCAGGCCGGCACGGAGTATGAGAAGCTTCTTGGTAAGCGGGAGGAACTGGCCGGGAGCCGCACGCGCCTCGAGGATGCCCCGCGGGAGTACCGGAACATGCTCGAGCGAATGCTCGGGGAGGCAAGGAATCTGCCGAACGCGTTCGGAACGCGGATGCGCAATCTTTCCACGGAAATGACAAAGGCACAGGAAGACGAGCGGCTTTATGTAAAGCTGATCGAAGACGGAAGCAACGTGATCCGGGAGTGCAGCATTGCAAATGACAAGCTCGATATTATGATTCAGACCGCCTCCAACGGTATCATCGGATTTATCGTAACCCAGACCAGGCAGTACGGAAGGGGACTCGGGAAAACCTGCGCGGACATGACCAAACTCCTAAACCGCTATGTAACGGAAGCGTCGAAACTGAACGCGGACTGGTTCCATCCGGAAGTCCTTGCGGAACAGTTGGAGATTATATTCGGCGAGATTGAGAGAGCCCAGACGCCCGGAACGGTCATTCCCCACGAACAGGCGCTTGAGGGAATCCGGGTCATCCGCAATTCCATGCAGAATATCGGAACGCTGATGCTTGCGATCACAAACCGGCTGCGGACGGATGTTACGAACATAAGCACCCGGAACCGGGCACTTCAGGACGAAGCGGAACAGGCTTTGCTCACCTACCGCGAACAGGAATAGGACTTTCGGAGGCTGTTTAGGGAATCCTTTAAACGGGCAACCCTGCGCAAGTGCAATCAGGATATCAATACACAAAAAAGGCTGCCGCTTCGTCATGGATAAAGACGACTGCGGCAGCCTTCACTGCTGTTTGGGTTATTTCAAAAAGTTTCCGAGAAGACCGGTAACGGCATCGAGAGGACTTGAGGATTCCTTCTTTGTGGTTTCGGTTTTCTTCTTGCTGCTTGTAGTGGAAGAGGTTTTCTTCTTGCCGGTGGTGGAAGAGGTCTTCTTCTTGCTGTCCGTCTTCTTGCCGTCGGTCTTCTTGCCGTCGGTCTTGGCAGCAGGTTTCTTCTTGCCGGACGAAGCGGGCTTTTCCTCCTTTTCCTCTTTGCCCGAGCTTGCGGTGTTGGTGGAAACAAGGCCCATCAGACCGGAAGTGAGCTTACCGAGATCCAGTTTTCCGAGAAGCGCGCCGATTACGGCGATATTGGCTGCGGCCGACGTACCGGCCTGTGCCTGCTGTCCGTTTCCCTGTCCGAGAGAGCCGAGCAGAAGGGGTGCGGCTGCGGAAAGAACATTGGAAGTGGTATTCTGGCTGACGCCGCTCTGCTGGGAAACCTGTGCGGCGGTCGTATTATTTCCGGAAGTAAGAAGCAGCGGAAGAGCGGTCGTAAGAACGCTCGAAACATCCTTCTTGGAAGCACCGGACTTCTTGCTGACTTCTTTGACGGTATTTTCGGTGATAAGGCCTGAAAGCAATGCTGAAAAATCCATTAAAAATCAACTCCTTTGTTCGTATTTTCGGACCTGCTTCCATTATCGGCGGAAAATGTAAAAAAGTCAATAAAATCTGATTATTTTTCGTTGAAAAAGCAATAAATATAGTATATAATGGCACTGTGAACAACGATATGGCGGATTTTCCGTCGATGTTTTCGAATTAAGAGATGAAGGAGTGAATGAAAAATGGCTGAGAAGAAAACAGTATCCGTGACTGAGTCGACCAGAAAGAGAAAGACTACGACGACTGCCGGCGGATCGAACATGCCTGCCGCTAAGGCAACGGGCAGCGCGACCCCTAAGCGAATCGGTGCGGTTATCTTATGGATTCTTGCAATCGCGTGCGAGGTTCTTGCAATTCTGATGGTAGGCAACAAGCTTATCTTCAATCTGAAGTATCATTTGTATTTTATTATCGGAGCAATCGTGCTTGATCTGATCTTTGTAGTAGCCGGCTCGCTGCTTTGGAAGTCCGCAAACCTGATCGATCCTGCATCCGAGAAGAACAAAGTAAAGTTCTGGCTCTGGAACAACATGGGCATGCTTGTTGCAGCTGCCGCATTCTTACCGCTTATTATTATCACGCTTACGAGCAAAGAAGCAGACAAGAAGACCAAGACGGCTGTCGGCATCATCGGCGCTATCGCACTTGCTATCGCTTTGTTGTTCGGTCATGACTGGAATCCGCTTTCCGCCGAAGAGAAAGCTGCTATGGAAGGAACCTTCTCTGACAGTTCACTTCCCGAGGGTGATGTTTATATCACTTCCACCGGAACGAAGTTCCATCTGTATGAGGATTGCCAGCATATCAAGGATCGTTCCAAGTTCTCCTGTAAGGATGCTGCCGCAGAAGAGAAAAAGAACATTGTAGACATCGCAATCGAGCATGGCTGCACCGAGGTATGTAAGACCTGCGAGGCAAAGTTCCAGAAGGAAACGGGTACTACCCCTGCTCCGGAAACGAAAGACGCAGAGTAAATTCATTTTCATGAATCCTTTTTTAAAAGAGACCGTCGTATCGGGAAACCGGTACGACGGTTTTTCTCTTCCTTGCCAACACCTGAGGATTGTGATATGATACAATCGAGTTCGTATTGAGTTCAAGGAGCATTGTAAAATGAAATCTAAGAAATTGATCATCGGATTGATCGCGATCGCAATGATGGCGGTCGTATTTGGCGGATGCGGAAAGAAACAGAAGGATATTGAGGCAACCGGCGTTCCGACGGTGACGGAGGAACCGACGCAGGCACCGACGTCTACGCCGACCCCGAGCCCGACCCCTACGCCTTCCCCGACTCCGACACCGAGACCCGCAGTTGGCGTTACGGAGATGTCGCTTTATAAGAACATCAAGACCGAAAAACTGCGCAGAAAATACGACGAATCCTACTCTTCGGAATGGGTGAAGGGCAAGGATATCACCAGTTTTGAGTGTATCGCCTCGACGGCGCAGGAGATTCCGAACAATGACCGGTATTTTCAGGATCTTTGGAGAGACGAGTGGAACCGTTTCGCGAACAACGAACAGTGCAAGATCTGCTACCGGGTACAGTTCCGGACAACCGATGGGCTGAACGTCGACAAGATGCTCATGAAAGCGGGCGATGAGCTCGAGTACTGCGATTACATCGAAAACTACCTTTACGACGACATTCATCAGGTAAAAGGACAATGGTACAACCACCTCAAACCCGAAAACAATAGCCCCGATATGATTCTTTCTTCACTGAAGTTTACGGCGGGCGAGAAGATTGATAAAGTATACAGTCCGATGACGGTTACCGCTTATATCTATTCATCCGACGACGATTTTGATGAGAACGGCAACTATCTCGGTTCTCTCAGTTATACGGTTAAGATCGTAAACACCGCAAGCAATGCAAACAAGCTGGACGAGAACGGCAATCCGATTACTACAGCTGTAGAAAACGGAACGCAGGGCAACGAAAACCAGGGACCGGTTACCACGCCGGCAACCGCCGTCAAGGTTAACATCAAAAACAGCAACGGCAAGAGCACCGGAGAGCTTACGGATAAAAATATCAGCACGATGATTTCCTACGCATCGGGCGATCAGATCACGATTTCCTCCGATACGGAAATGGGCGGAATCTATTTGATCTGGGGCAGCCCGGTTGTTCCCTATACGATCGAGTACGGCGATGCGGAGCAGACCTGTGGCACAAACGGGTTCCTGCACGACTATGTCGCATTTGACACACCCGTTAAGGAATGCACGATCACGGTTTCCGATAAGGTAAGCCTGAGCGACGTATATGCCTATACCACGGGCATTCTTCCGGACAACGTCCAGGTTTGGGAGCCCCCGTTAAAGGAGGCGGACATCCTTGTATTCTCTACCCATGCGGACGACGAAGTACTGTTCCTCGGCGGCGTTATCGCCCTTTATGCAGGCGTTGAAAAATACCGCGTGCAGGTCGTATACCTGTGCGAGTTCTGGACGACCGACAAGCGCCGTGAGCACGAGAAGCTGGACGGACTCTGGGAGATGGGCCTTCATACCTATCCCGTCAACATGGATTATATCGACAAATACGCCGCCAACCTTCAGGCTGCGTTAAAGATTTACGATTATGAAAAGGTACTGACCAGCACGACGGAGAACGTGCGCCGCTTTAAGCCGCTGATCGTCGTAACACACGACAAGAACGGCGAATACGGACACGGCGGCCACATCCTTTTGTACAATGCGGTCAATGACGCGGTTTATAATGCGGCCGACCCGACGTTCCGGCCGGAGTCCGCGGAGAAGTACGGTACATGGGAAGTACAGAAGATGTACATCCATCTCTGGAGTGAGAACAAGATCCGTCTGGACCTGCGTTCCGCAAGAGAGGAATTCGGCGGACGCACGCTTCTTGATGTGCTGAAGTCGGCATATAAGAAGCACGTAACACAGCAGTGGACGAGCTTTAAGGTTTCGGATGATTATGAATATGACTGTGCCGCATTCGGTCTTGCGATGACGAAGGTCGGAGCCGATACCGGAACGGGACACATGTTTGAAAACCTTGTTTCCTACGGCGAGAAGGAAGAGCAGGAGCGCCTTGCCCGTGAGGAGCAGGAGCGCTTAGAGCGCGAAGAACGCGAGCGCCTCGAGAGGGAAGAACAGGAGCGTCTTGCCAAAGAGGAAGAGGAACGCAAACAGCAGGAAGCCAAAGAAGCCGAAATCGAGAAAGCCAAGGAACGGACCGAAGCAATCGAGAAGGAAGCCGAGAAAGGCGGAAAGCTCTGGAAGATCTTGCTGATCGCGGCTGTTATTGTGATTTTCGCTTTCCTTGCTTTACGCGCCGTGATTGCCGAGCGGGAACGCAAGGAGAAGCTTGCAAGAGCGAGAAGAAGAGCCATGCGGAGAGAGCAGGCGGAGAAGGAACTCCGTAACGACGCAAGGGATCAAAACAAGCCCGGCAACGATGATTATTTATAAACCTTGTCAACCGATTTTTTTGCAAATGTGAAAAAATAGTGAAAATGAATAATTACACCTTTGATTCGGCATCTTTTTTTGTCATTTTGCGAGATTGCATCGAAAAATCTGATTTGGTATAATTTTTCTGGCTGGACCTATTAGGAAATTCGGCTATTGTTCACACTTTATCACACTGTATCAGAGAAGTGCCCGGAGACATTGGTCTTCGGAATCGGAGTGAGTCTGAAACGGTTCAGACTCCGTCGGTGCTGCGGCAGGTACGGCACCGGTTGAAACCATGCCTGCGGCAAGGGAAACAGACTTATGAAAGTAACTATTATCGGCGCAGGAAGCGTCGGCTCGACAATCGCATTTACGTTGGCAACAACAGGTACTTCTTCGGACATCGTTCTGATCGATGTAAATGAGGAGAAGGCCAAGGGCGAAGCAATGGATATTCTTCAGGGAAGCCCGTTCTTCGGTTCTCTGTCCATCATCGCAGGTGACTATGCGGACGCGAAGAATTCCGACATCGTTATCATCACGTCCGGTATTCCGAGACGCGCAGGCCAGTCCAGACTGGAACTTGCACAGACCAATGTAAACATCATGAAGGATATTGCTTCCAAGATTACGAAGTATGCGCCGAAGGCCGTATACATCATCGTAAGCAATCCTGTTGACGTAATGACCTATGCATTCCACAAGTTCTCCGGCATTCCGGAGAATCAGATCATCGGTTCCGGTACGATTCTCGACACTTCCCGTCTTCGTGCAAGACTTGCCGAGATTTACGATATCAGCCAGAGCAATGTGCATGCATATGTATTCGGTGAGCACGGTGATTCCTCTTTCGTTACCTGGTCTCTTGCGAACATCTCGAACGTTCCGCTGGAGCACTACAAGGAGCGCATCCACAATTCCGTTAAGGAGTTTCCAAAGCTTGACCATGCGGAAGTAGAGGACTTCGTTAAGAAGTCCGGCGGAATCGTTATCAGCCGCAAGGGCGCTACCTACTATGCAATTGCCGTTTCGGTAGCATTTATCGTACGCACCATCATCTCCGGAATTGATACGACCATGACGGTTTCGACGATGATGCACGGCGAGTACGGCATCGACGATGTATGTCTCTCGACGCTTGCGATCGTCGGCAAGAACGGTATTGTAGGAAACGTTGAGACGCCTCTTAACGACGAGGAGATCGCACTTCTTCGTAAGAGCGCGGACAACCTGAAAGAAGTTATCCGCAACATCGATCTCGCCTAATTGATTCGAATAATCGGAAGCGTGCACTGTCACGCTTCCCTGTATCAGCGAGGAGACGGCGCGGCCGCCTCCTTTTGATTGTTTAAGGGCACCTTACGGAACACCGGAAGGGTGCATGCCGCTGCGGGATACCGCGCGGCGGGAGGAAGTAATGGAATTCCGAATCGAACACGACTCCATGGGTGAGATGCAGGTACCTGCAGACTGCTACTGGGGTGCCCAGACCGAGCGAAGCCGCAGAAACTTCTTAATCGGAGCAGGGATTGAAACGATGCCTGCAGAGATCATCCGGGCATTTGCCGTATTGAAGAAAGCGGCGGCTGCGGCCAATGCGACGCTTCAGCCTGCAAGAATGACCGAACAGAAGACGCAGGCGATCGCGAAGGTTTGCGACGAGATTCTTGCCGGAGGGCTTGCGGGACAGTTCCCGCTTGTCGTATGGCAGACCGGAAGCGGCACGCAGTCCAATATGAATGTCAACGAAGTCATCGCCAACCGCGGCAATGAGATTGCCGGCGCGAAGCTTCTTCATCCGAACGATGACGTGAATATGTCCCAGTCCAGCAACGATACGTTTCCGACGGCCATGCATATTGCAGCCGTAACGGCGATTGAGGAGCGTCTGTTCCCCGCAATCGACACCCTGACGGCAACGCTTCTTAAACTGGAAAAGGAGAACGAGGGAATCGTAAAGAGCGGACGGACGCATCTGCAGGATGCCGTTCCGATCGCATTTTCCCAGGAGATCAGCGGCTGGAGAACAAGCCTTGAGAGAGACCGCGAACTGATTTCGCTGTTGCTGCCGCCCCTTAAGACACTGGCACTCGGCGGAACGGCGGTAGGTACCGGACTGAACGCACCGAAGGGATTTGCCGAAGAGGTTGCAAAGGAAGTCAGCCGGATTACCGGCACGACTTATGTGACCGCGGAGAACAAGTTCCACGCCCTTACGTCAAAGGATGAGATGGTTGCCGTTCACGGCGCGATCAAGGCGCTGGCAGCCGATCTTATGAAGATCGCGAACGATGTGCGCTGGCTCGCGAGCGGACCCCGCGACGGACTCGGCGAGATCACGATTCCGGCCAACGAACCCGGTTCTTCGATCATGCCCGGCAAGGTAAATCCGACGCAGTGCGAAGCCGTTACGATGGTGGCGGTGCAGGTGATCGGAAACGATACCGCGATCGGCATGGCGGCGAGCCAGGGCAACTTCGAACTGAATGTGTTCATGCCGGTTATCGCGTATAATTTCCTGCAGTCCGTAAGGCTTCTTTCCGAGGCCATGATCTCGTTTGAGAAGAACTGTGTATGCGGCATTACCGCAAACCGCGATAAGATGCATGACAATCTGTACAATTCGCTGATGCTTGTGACGGCGCTCAATCCCTACATCGGATATGAGAATGCCGCAAAGACCGCGAAGAAGGCTTATCAGGACAACATTTCCCTGAAAGAAGCCTGTGTTGCGCTCGGCTTTCTGAGCGCGGAAGAGTTCGACCGTGTATTTCATCCCGAAAACATGATTTGAACACGGAACGGACACAAAGACAAAGTAAACTAAAGCAAGTTGCTTGCTTATAAAGAAAGGATAAATGGTTATGAATTACGCAGAAGAATCCCTGAAGAAGCATTATGAGTGGAAAGGTAAGGTTGAGATGATCGTTCGTGCTCCCCTGGAGACGAAAGAGGACCTGTCCCTGGCATACACCCCCGGTGTTGCACAGCCCTGTCTTGAAATCCAGAAGAACGTTGATCTGAGCTATGATCTGACCCGTCGTTCCAATCTGGTAGCGGTTGTTACCGACGGTACCGCAGTACTCGGACTCGGTGATATCGGTCCGGAAGCCGGCATGCCGGTTATGGAAGGCAAATGTGCCCTCTTTAAGGCATTTGGCGATGTAGATGCGATTCCGCTTTGCATCCGTTCTAAGGAAGTTGACGATATCGTTAATACCGTAAGACTTCTTGCAGGTTCTTTCGGCGGCGTTAACCTTGAGGATATTTCCGCTCCCCGTTGCTTCGAGATTGAGAGAAAGCTTAAGGAGTGCTGTGATATTCCGATTTTCCATGACGACCAGCACGGTACCGCTGTTGTATGTCTTGCCGCAATGCTCAATGCATTGAAGGTTGTTAACAAGAAGATCGATGAGATCCGCGTTGTAACGAGCGGTGCAGGCGCTGCCGGTATCGCCATCATCAAGCTCCT